>JARDZP010000143.1 GCA_029240795.1 Haloplasmataceae bacterium
ATAATCACCGCTGCAGATTCAAAATACAATTGTTTAACAAAATCCATTCTTTCAGACATGGTTCCATATATTACTTTATAGAAAGCGTATAAACCATATAGAAATGCAGCACTAGTACCTAATGCGATTAAAGAATCCATATTAGGCGTTCTTTTAAATAAATTTCTGAAACCAACTGTAAAGAAACGATAGCCAGCTATAAGTACTGGTAAAGCAAGAAGTAATTGAATACCTATAAAATTAACTGGATTATCATCCATTGAAATTATTTTTGGTACAGGTAATCCGATCATTGATCCCATCGCAATATAAAGTAAAGGAATCGTAAAGCTAGCTGAAACTAAGAATTTAGTCCAAAGTATTTTAACTTCATGATTTTTTCTCGCATTTTCATCATCAACTGACGTAGTCTGATCTATTTCAAGTGGTTTGTAACCCGCTTTAACAATTGCTTGTTTAATTTCTGATAGACGTGTCACTTCTGAATTATACTTCACTAAAGTTTTCTCAGTAGCGTAATTTACACTAACTTGATTAACGCCTTCTAGTTTTCCAACAGCACGTTCTATTGCTTTTGCACATGCAGCACAAGTCATACCAGATACAGGTATTGAAACTTCCTTGGCTTCTTCAATTACACCATAACCTAATTTTTCAATTGTCTTGTAAACTAAATCTTTATCTAGTTGATCTTCGTATTTAACAATTAATTTTTCAGTAGCATAGTTTACATTCGCTTCACTTATGCCTTCTAATTTACCAACGCCTCGTTCAATTGCTTTAGCACAAGCAGCACAAGTCATACCACTAATTTTTATTTGTTCTGTTTTTTCCATTTTATCACTCCTATCACTCCCCAGGGGGGGTGTATACTTTTATTATACTCAATCAAAAATTTTTGTCAACTAAAATATCTATTTTTATTATTATAATTAACTAAGTTTTTATGATATTATCGATTAAAATAAAAAAATGCTATAACAATGTTATAGCGATCTCACGAAAAATTATTTTTTAACTTGCATTTCTTTAATGCTTTGAATATATTCAGTGTTTACAATCTGATTTCCTTTTTTAGTCTCAATTTCAAGCCAATTTTCATTCACTTCAAGGATTACTCCGATAAAACTACCACCAAATGATCCAGTAGAAACAAAACAATTTTTCCCTATATACTTTTTCAATAATTCATTTGTCATCCTTAAAACTCTCCTTTTTCTCATTATTTTAAATATAATTAACATTCGTCTTTGGGTTGGAATAATAACGAATAGTAATATAAAAATAGGTAAATAGATAATCCAGTATTCCAATAATAATCACCTCAAGCTTAGTTTTGTTTGTGATTTTATAAATAATTATATAACACTTTTGAAAAGTAATCAATCGTTTAAAACAAATAGAAACTTATCTACTTTTGATAAGTTTCTCATAATCCTTTAATTCTTGTATAAATGATTTATCTATTTCTTTAATTTTCCGTAAGTTAATATTTGTTTGAACGCTATTTCTTTATTATTAATAATGAAATCTAACTCATCTTGATTTCTAACATTAACATTAAATTTTTTTAGAGCATAAATTAACTCTTTTGTTAATGAGATACAAATCTTATTATCAGATTGTTCCTCATTTATATCTTTTCGTGTAAAACAGATTGTTAGATCAACCAGTAACAAATAATTTTTAATAATCAAAGTAACATCAAAAGAATGAACATCGTATAAACGCTCGCCTATTATTATTCCTTTGCTTGAAAGTTTAATTTTTTGTACTTGTTCAGAATCAGAAAATTCAAATTCATCTTGATCTTCAACTGAACGAAGATCAAAGTCTTTCTTAGCACATTCAATTAAGATTTCTTTCTTTCTTATAATAGGTGTCGCAATTAATAATAAAACGCAACATACACCGATCATAATTAACCACGCAATAAAAACAGGTAAGTATTTTTCCTCATCCAAATCCATTAAAATAACTGAAATAATTCCACTTAATATAGCGAGCAACGCAAAGGGTAACGCGATATAATAATTCACAATAAATCTAATTTTATTCATTTTTTCTTTTTCGTTTTTAATTATTTCCTTTAACATTCTACCACCTCTAGAATAATTTTTATTATCTTAATTATAATACCTAATAATTAAAAAAGATAGATGTCACTCTATCTTTTTTATCCTTTGGTTTTATTATCCAAAGAATGTTACTCTAAATAATCTTCCTAATATTTGAATGTAATTTGCACGATGACAATCTTCGGCTATTGTTAGAGGTACAGTATAAACCACTTTACCATTTTTAATTAATTCTAATTTGCCGATTTCTTCTCCAGTAGTGATATGATCTTTATCAATTGTATATTCGAATTTTTCTGTAATACCTTCTAAATTTTCACCCTTTTTAACCACAAAGTAAATAGGTTTATTCGTTACGATTTTAACTTTTTGTGGTGTCAACAAAATATTTTTATATTCTGTAACTTCATATTTATCAGGACGATATTCAACAGCTTCAAATTGTGCAAATCCGAAATTTAATAATTTAACAGTATCTGCATTACGTTTAGTACTCGTTTCAGCACCCATAACGACACTGATCAAACGCATATTATCCTTTTCCATTGTAGCTGTTAGGTTATAACCTGATTCACTAGTCCAACCTGTTTTTAAACCATCAATACCAGGTACGTGTTTAATTAATTTATTTGTGTTAACTAGCCAGAACTTTTTGTCAGATCCTTCACGAATATATGCTTCATAAGTACTTGTAAATTCGATTGTTTTTTCTTTATGAGTTGATAGTAAGTGTCTAGCCATCATAGCCATATCATAAGCTGTAGTGTAATGACCTTCAGCAAAATCAGTTAAGCCAGTTGGGTCTTTAAACTTCGTATTATTAAGTCCTAATGACTTAGCTACATCATTCATTTTTTGAACGAATAATTCTTCACTGCCTGCAACTTGTTCAGCTAATGCTACTGTTGCATCATTTGCGGAAGCAATGACCATTGATTTAAATAAATCAGTCACTGACATTTGTTCTCCTGCTTCAAGATAGACTTGTGAACCACCGTAACTAGCCGCGTGTTCTGATACAGTAATTGTATCAGTCCATTTAATGACACCTTTATCCAAGGCATCAAGAATTAAATAAATAGACATAATTTTAGTCATACTTGCTGGTGAACGTTTTTCATTCATATTTTTATCAAATAGGATTTCACCGGTATTTAATTCAATTAAAACTGCACTTTTCGCATTTGAAACTAAATCAACTGCTGCTTCTGCTCTTTCTGTCTTTAGATTAACAAATATGAGTAAACCAAAAAATAAAATTGTAATATGTAATAATAATTTAGTTCTTTTCATTATAGTACACCTCATTTAATTAATATGTTTTAACTTATTTTTATTATTTACATAAAATGAAAAAAAACTACACAAAAAGTGTAGTTTTTCTAATCATCTAACAATATCAATTATTAAAGGTAATTTTTCGACTTTATTTTTACTGATTTTAAACAATTTTCTAAAGTCATTAAATTTTTCATCATTTAACACAAAATTACTATGAATAATACCAATTACAGAATCATTGTCAACTTCGTCGCCAATTTTCTTCTTCATATAAAGTCCAACAGCTAAATCAATATTATCCTCTTTTCTCGCTCTACCTGCTCCAAGCATCATCGCATAATTACCCACTTCTAATGCATTAATTGCTTCAATATA
>JARDZP010000144.1 GCA_029240795.1 Haloplasmataceae bacterium
GGGGACAGTCAAAAATGGCTGTCCCTACTCGACCCATATTAATCATACCAAGTTGATACAATGCATATGGCGATAAGTTACCTTTTTTTCTTTTATATAATTGGATATTTAAAATGTGAAAATTTACAAACTAGCTAAGTTTTGTCAATGAATTTTTTAGAAAAATATTTACTTTTGTATTTCTTTGATAACTTCATTTAATATTTAAAATTAAGTATGCTAAAAAAATGAAACAAGTTAAAATTTTCACAAGAGTATAATATATTAAAATTTATCATTTATAAATATTTTATTTCACTTTAATTGATGATATAATAATTATACTTGTTGAAAAAACTCATTCTTTTGATATAGTGCGTATATAATTCGAAGAAGTTTATTCATACAGGCTACTATGACGACTTTGTAAGGTTTTCCTTCTAGTCGTCTTTTTTTATTGAAATATAGTTTTATAGGAACATTTTTAAATCTTATTGCACAAGTTACCATCATATATAAAATATGCCTTAAAGTTGAGTTCCCTCGTTTGGTAATGCTGCAGCTCTTACTGTTATACTTACCAGATTGATAAACACTAGGCTCTATACCTGCATAAGCAATAAGTTGATTATGTGTCTCAAAACGATCTAAATTCGATACCTCAGCGATAAATTGTGCAGCTAATTGTTCTCCTATACCTTTAATTGATTTTAGTATTTCAAATAATTTAATCTGTTTTGTTAGATTTATCAACAAGTCTTTCCTAGCTTCGATTAGTTTTTGAAGGTTGATAATTTGATTTATATCATCTTGTAATAATTGAACTTCATAATCATCATGATCAACACATGGATAACAGTTATTAGCCAATTCAATGAGTCTTTCCACTTTATTTAAAATGAATTTACCTGCTTTAGCCATCCCCATTAGCTTAACCGTATCTTTAGTTAATTCTTCTTTAGTAGCCTTTAAAATGCATTTAGGGTGAGTATATTTTAATAATATTTGAAATGATGCTTCACAATATATATCACTAAATAATTCACCATAGATGGGGAAAATTCGCACTAACTGTTGTTTAAAATTATTTTTAAACATTGTTTGTATGGCTATCTTTTGTTGAAGATCCCTGTGGATACTTTGAAGTTGTCCTTCTAATTTATCTTTTAAATAGTTTTTGTTATATTGATTTTGATAATAAATCATTACAAAATTCTGACAATCTATCTTATCTGTCTTAGTTTTTCTAAGTTTATTTTGTTTCATTTGTTTAGCTATTAGAAGATTAATTGAAATTACTTTATATCCTTCTTCTAAGACAAATTTAACTACAGGATCTGAATAGTGTCCGGTTGCTTCAAGAATAACTTCTGGCTTTGTTCCTGTATCTATTTCAAGTTTGACTAACACAATCTTTAATTCTTGAAAACCACTTACAGCATGTTTAAATTAAAATACAGGTGAATAAATTCTATATACATCACTATAAGCAATTGCGGTACTCTTATCACTTGATACATCTATTCCTATTATTGGTTTCATGACTTCCTACTCCTTTTAACTTTTACTGTATCTTTACTGGTAATTACTTATACACTATCACTGCTTTATTTTAGCGCGTTATGCGAATTCTTTAGACTCAACCAGCTTAATCAAAGTCTGGTAATACTGTACAAGCGAACTGTTTGTTAAACGGAATCTTGTTCCAAGGTAAGCAACGTTCTTCCAGCTCTTCCATTTTATCATAATAATAAAAGGTTACCAACTTCAACTAAGCTAGTAACCTAATTATACTAAAGGTAAGTAATTATCCTAAAAAGTAAAAATTTAGGATGATTTTACTTACCTTTTTTGTTTTCTAAAAATTCATTACTTTATGTGGTGTCGAACTTTTTGGGGGTGCCTTATGGGGTGTGTTGAAGTATGTGCAGAAATCTAACACTAATTAATAATGTTATTCATTATAAAAATATTTTTTAATTATATGGTGACATTTATGTATAAAAGAGAAAATAAAATAATTAAAAAAGGGGCTGTAAAGAAATAAGGTACTTCCTTAACTTTGGATAGTATGGAAAAACTAGGAAAAATCAGATGTCTAAAGATACCTGATTTTATACTAAACTATTTAATTACCCGATGTTAAGGAAGAACTCAAATTCGAGTTGTTGTGGTATTTTTTTTTGTAACTGTAATGAAAGTAAATTAATGGGTAGTTTTTATTTATTGATAATATTTGCAGTAATTTTTGACAAAATATTGAAAAAAAAGATTAAATTTCAACATAAATCGATAAAAAACGACTCTAACACTATGATATAATTAGTCATCTAAATAGACACGAATTTTTATTATACGGGAGGGTATCATGTTTAGAAAACGTAAAAAAATCATTTTAAAGGAGGATTCACCTAGCAGTTATAAACTGTTTATGAAGTATTCTAAGTACATTTGTCTAGTATTAGCATTTGCTATGGTTTTTACATCAATAAATTGGAATGTGTTTATTACTAAAGCAAACGATGATGTAATTAATGAAGATGCAACTGAAAATTATTTAGACCAATCTACTGATCCTTATTCAATTCCAATTTCTTTTGAAGATCTAAGTAAAAGAAATGCTTATACTAAGTATTTCCGTAAATTAGATGGAAGTTATGAAGTTAGTGTATATGATGAAGCAGTTCATTATTTAAATGAAAATGAATGGAAGCAAATTGATAATAGTTTGTTACTTGATTCAATTACTGAAGAATATGAGAATAAAGATAATTCTTTCAAATTTAAACTACCTAAGAATATTCACGAAAATAAATCATTTAAGCTAAATTATGATGATTATAAGATAGAATGGACTATTGATAATATTGATCATACAGAATTAACTATTAGTGACAATGAAAAGTCTAATAGTAACAATTTACGATTAGTAGAAAATATTAATCAGCAAGCTATCTATAAAAATATTCAACCAAATGTTGACTTAGAATATATTATTAAAAGTCATGAAATAAAAGAAAACATTATTTTAAATAGTTATATTGAAAATTATAATGTAAAATATCAATTTAAAGTAAAAGATTTAGTATTGAAAGAACATGATGGTGAATTTGTTTTTGTAAATGAATTAGGTGAAGTTATTTTCTCACTCGGTTCATTCATTATGTATGACAGTAATTTTAATGAAACCAGAGATATTAATGTACAAATAAATAATTCAAATGAGAATGAGTATGATTTAATTATCACACCAAGTGATGGTTGGTTAAAAAGTAGTGAAAGAGCATTTCCTGTCATTCTCGATCCGACAATAACCATATCAAGTAGTGGTGCTAGTCCTTTAAGAGATAAATATACTTATGGATCATATGCAGACGACACATCTTATCTTAAAACAGGACAAACTTCTTCATATACTTATCGTAGTTATATAGAACTAAATTTAAGTGAAGTTGTAAGTAAACCTGTAATAACTTATGCGAATTTACAACTTGATGTATATAATAGTAATAATTATTGTGATAATGATTGTCAAGTAAATGTCCGAGAAGTATTACCAAGTGTCACATTTAGTAATATAACTGGTTCAAGCACTAACATTACTGTGCCTGAAGTAGTTGATTACGTCATGGTAAATAAAAATAATACAACTGGAGGAGACTGCTGAATAAGCGGTCTTTTTTACTATTTAAATTATATTGTTAAAAAATAAAAAGCTAGAAAATCCAAAAAATTGGTTTTTCTAGCTTTTTA
>JARDZP010000145.1 GCA_029240795.1 Haloplasmataceae bacterium
CCATACTCCCACCTACGCTATTACATTTCTAGCACTAATCTGATTCTTTAAATCCTTAATTTCTTGTACTTGTTCCTGAATAGCTTTATCACGAATATCTTCACCGATACCTGACTTCTGATATGCCTTTAAGATTGCTTCTGGATTAAGTTTCTTAAAGATTTTCTCTAACTTCTTAGTATCTAAATCTTTAGCTTTATCATTTAAAGTAGATAGAAGAGTGTTGACAGCCACAAACATATCGTCCATTGCCGAGTTTTGCTTATGTATAATTTGTTTCTTATTGAATTCTATTTCTTTATCAATATTTTCAACCAATTTATCGTATTGATCAATATTAAAGACAGCTGTATTAAATATTGCAACCTTTAACATTTTAAATTCTTCAAAATTATTGTAAATATCATCAATACCAATATCTAATATATCCGTATATGTAGTAATAAAATTACCTACTAATGAAATATCGTAGAATAATGGATCGTAAGTACCATCTTCTAAATCAACCACATTATTAACAACTGATTTAACAAAACTAATTGATTCGGTGAGTGTTAATTGTTCCTTTACGTTTACTTCCTTATTACGAAATGTTGTTTTAATCATATATTTTCATTCTCCTTTTAATCAAATATTT
Source organism: Haloplasmataceae bacterium (assembly GCA_029240795.1). Lineage (GTDB taxonomy): Bacteria > Bacillota_I > Bacilli_A > Haloplasmatales > Haloplasmataceae > JARDZP01. The sequence goes on from JARDZP010000145.1 coordinate 638, forward strand.
TAATTTCAATTACCGTTCTCGGATTTTCATTATCATAATCACAACGAAGTGTAAGACTAGTGAGGTGTTTGCTATCATCATCTATAATGAAGCCAGACTCGCTTAGTCCATCCAACAAAAACTTTGGTACTGTATTATCAGTATCGTGTCGGATTTTGGTTTTGAAATATGTTGTAAATATCATTTCACATTTATTAATATGTAAATTTGTATATCCACAATAATCTACAAACCACACCATAAAATCTTTCCATCGTTGTTTTAATGCATTCATCATCGGACGTTTCATTATCATCCACGTATTTATTGATGGGTGATATGGTTGGTCTATTGGCTTTTTCTTAGCCTTTGGATGAACACAAAAATAGTGCTTCTCATAATCTGATAGCACTTTATTATCTATTACTAATTTAATTGTGTCTTGCATTTTTCACTTCCTTAATAACATTTAATTTGTTACTGTTTAATATTTTTAACACTTACAAATATAATCACTAGTCATATCTGATACTTTTCTGTTCATTGGCTTACCGCAAACTAAACAGTTCTCAATTGGTTTATAATCAGCCATCTTACGGTTAATTGTTTCATCTACATTACAATAATCGCAATGATATTTATAGTCTGGAATAAGTCTTCACCTCCGAATCAAAGTTATAATCTATTTACTCTTTTGAATAAACATCCTCATAAAAATTCATTAAATTTTTAAATAATAAATAACTCTTCTTATATTTCCAAGTAGTTACTCCATCAATTGTTTTAACAAATGTGTATCTAATACCATGTTCTGACAACCACTGTTGCTCCTTTGACCAGTTGGTCGCATATTCTGTATCAAACTTTTTTTCGCTAATATAAACCATCCTCTCTATGCGTAAAAAATAGGCAAGTAAATACAATAATCTTTTGATAGATTAGCATATTTTACTTGCCTATAATAATCGCTAATTTATCATCACTCTTCACTATAAAACCTACATCTTTCAGGTTTCTCAAATATGTATTCATGTTTAATTCCACAGTATCTTTCAAAATTACAAAGCTTTAATGCTTCATCGCTAACGTCATCAAATAAATGACAAAATATCATATTTAGACCATTCTTACTAAATTCTTTTATGTATGCATTTTTACACATAAAACCACCTTAATAATGGGGCGGTATATTCCAACCACCCCATTTAAAGCTAATATTAACTTACGGTTACATTTACCGTATCTGTTAAATTCTGAGCACCTTGTACGTATGTTACAGTAACAACAGCAGTACCAGCAGCCACACCTGTAATTACGCCAGTAGTTGCGCCAACAGTAGCTTTAGTTGGAGCACTTGATACAAATGTACAATCGGTATTGTCTATTGCCATCGGCATGTAATTATCTTTTAATCCGCGCACTTTAAGTGTATATGTACCTGTTCCTATAATTGCAACAGCAGATGGTGTAGCTATAATTTCATCAATTGTGAATACGTCAGCATCTGTATCAAACTGACGTACATATGCATATACAGATGAACCACTCGCACATGTATCACCAGCAACGGCTACAGCCTTACCTTCAATTGTTGTAGAATTGGTTCCTTCTGCTGCGAATGACATGGTGAAATTACCTGTTGGTTGAAATGAAGGTACTTCAATCTGTAATGAACCCACTTTACCAATCTTAGAATTGTGACGATCAGCATCTAATACTAAGCGATAAATTTTAGGGCTTGTGTCTGCATCAACTACAATAGTTTTAGCTAAACCGCTATATTTGTATGTAGCATTAACCATAACTGTCGAAGTAGTTGTTGCGGATAAATCAATGGATTTTCCGGTAGGAGTAACTGTAACTATAGTTCCATTTTCAAGAACAACAGCAACGTCTCCTATAGGAGTCTTAGCAACAGAACCAACACCATTTGTTAATTGTACACATTCGTTAATTGCATAAATATCAGCCAATTGGCTTATAATATCATTGCCTAGGTTTGCTGCAAGATACTCTAAATTCCAGCTTGCACTCTCTAAATTAACACTAAGTTCTCTGCCATATTTATAAGAGTAAACAAGACCATTACCTTTACCAGCATTTACATTAGCTTCCTGAAGAGAAACGTCAATAGACGTATTTAAGTTTGTAGTACCAGTACAAGCTAATACATCATTGTAATACATAGCAAAATCGGCTGTACTAACAAGAAATTCTTTATTTTGTGCCATTTTATTTCCTCACTTTCTTTTTATAAATAATAAAAAAGTAAGATTGTCATCCAACCTTACTTTTAATCGCTTTTTCGTCTGCTTTTATGTCTTTATATTTATCTTTTTCATCTAATGAAACTATCCAATATTTAATAGGTTCTTTATAACTAACCATACCGCTTTGTTCACCAGTTTTACAAATAGTATAGTTCTCATACAGATTATATCTTTTTAAATATCTCCAAAATTTTCGAATACTCATTTTCATTATTCTGTCTTCATCCCAACCAGTAACAATTTGTAATGAATCAATGTAATCTTCAATATTTGTTTCATCGTCGCCTTTACTTTGACTTTCTTTTGCCTTTTTAATTGCTTGTTCTGTGTCATAATGAATAAATTCATCTATATCAAAATCAATTCCATTTTGAAGAATTATTATTCTTCGCAGATCATCAAAAATTTGTGATGTAATTTGTTCACCATTTATGTATAGATAATCATCAATTATTTTAAACTCTTGATTTTTACATGCAATTTGCAGCAAACAAATAGCAGACTGAAAATAATTGTGTAAGTTTTTTATGTCATATTTTTTATCTAACTCTTGATGTTCTGCACAATAAATTAAAAAATCATAATACATCATCTTAATTAATTCTTTTTCATAAAATGTACTATCTTTTCTAACGATTATGCTTTCTTTAAATGCTAAAAATTCTAATATATATTCCATAGTAATAGGATATAAGGTTATTTTTCCATATTCAATAGGTCTACTATAAATTAAATAAGGAGATAATGTATCCTTATTAATTTCCACAAATATCACCACCAGTATTTTCGCTATTTACGCTATATTGCAACACGCGACCATAATATTCATTTGTTGGTGGACGAAAAATTTTTACGTTCTTTAATTTTAATTCGCCTATTCCAAAGGTATCATTCTTGTTTAATATGTTGTCTATAGCCATAGCTAATATATCCGTCCTGCAAGTGCCAATATAACCTTTGTTTTTATATTTAATAATATCAGCATCACTTAATTTCACTAAACTTAAATGGGTAAATTCATATACATATAGGTTTATACCTTTTAAGAATCCGTTTTTGTCTATCTGTGGTACATCTGTTTCGACTTGTATAAATGTTCTTGCCTCTTGATTTGTACCATCAGTATAATAGTATGGAAAAAGCTGACCTTTAAATATCACATTTCCATTTTGATCGGTATATCCAAACAATTGTTGAGCAATAGAATATTTTGTATTTTTGTTAGGCAACATTAAATCTATAATATCTTGGTTGTTTAAAAATAAAGTGACAATCTTCTGTTTATAATTACCTAATTCATATAGATTCATAAATTACCACCCCATTCCTATAGTTAATTCTGTAGTAGATTTATATTCACCATTACCATCTGAAACAGTAGCGACCACAGTTTTGCCAAGCAAATCATAATTATCTGAAAGTGAGATGTTACATATATTACCGTTAGTAGAAATCGTAATGTCACTTTCATAGCCTACTGGCTTTATAATATTCCATACAGCAACTATAGTTGAGTTAATCGTTCCATCCGAATTATAGAAAGTAGGAGTAATCTCGTTTGTAATACCTAAAATCATATTTGTTGCATTGATAGTAGAATATGTATCACCTTGTGGTGGATCAACTGAAATAGTAGGTTCTATATAATTGCAAATACCTAAATCCGGTCTATCTGGATGTTCACTGTCATTTTGAATTAAGTCCTGTTCTACGATTAGTTCAATCAATCCTTTGTGAGATGTATTGTCGATTGATATGATTTTGTATGCCTGTTTATTATTTAGATCAACATATAATCGTTTATCAATTCCTAATAAAATAGTAGATTGATTTCTCATTATTTCCCAACGTCATATATTTATTTTCTTCTTGACCTAGTCTAGTCGAAGACGTTATACATGGATAGGAGAGTATTGTTCCGGTTGTTGGATGTTGAAATTTTATGGTGTAGTTACAAAGAGTAATTTCACCTTGTTTATGTATTTCTCCTAATTTAAATAAAGATGTACAAACCCAATATTCGTGTTCTACAGTATCATATATAATGTCACCGACAGTAATTGTATTGGTTATAAATGTTTGTATTTTAGCAGTATCTCTACCTCCAGTAGATTTTCTTCCAGTTATTCTACAATCAATTTTCGTTTCAGTATCCCAAAACACAATATTTGGATTAGCAGATGCATCATCTAAAAATGTACTTTCTAATATTTTTTTACCATTTTTAATTTGCTCGTCTCTTATTGAGCTTCCGCTAGTTGTCAACATTCGTTTTCTAAAAGTATCTAAAGCACTCATATGATACACCTCCAATCATTTATTTTTACTTCTTCCATGCATATCTTGATAATAAAGTTTCATTTCTTTTTAAATAAGTATCACTCATTAAAATTAATTTATCTAATAACATAGCAGGAGAAAATGCATGAAATTCCTTAGATACTAAATTAGCTTTCAGTACTGTTGGGACTCTAATATAATTTGAATCTATAAAGTCTAATAATAAAAAATTTGATAATATTTCAATTTCGTTATCATCTAAATCTGTATTAAACTGCATTAGTACTTCATCTCTATCTGACAAACTCTTTTTGCAAGCATAAAATCCTACAACAGCAGGTCTTAAATGCTCGTGTAGCATCTCATAAACCTCATCGTCTGCCATTAACGGAATGTCAAAATCCTTAAACTTCGGTAAAACATTATCATAAATAGTTTTATATAAAGTTGCCACACGAACCTCCTTTTCTATAAATCTAATAAATCAAATAAATCAACTTGTAATATTCTCTCTAAATGTTTAACAACTTTGGCATCTGATATTTGACCGGATGATACCATGTCTTTAATTTTAGTAACAATAGTTGATTTAATACCCCTTGGAGGCAAAGCTTCAAATTTTTCTTTAATTAATTCCAAATGTTTCTTATCAAGATAAGAAAAATAACGATTTCTATGAGTGGAATGAAGTTAATCACGAAGAAAGTATGATATATTCTACTTTAAA
>JARDZP010000058.1 GCA_029240795.1 Haloplasmataceae bacterium
TTAAACGTTTTTTCTATCTTATCATCATCTTTTCATCCTATTTTATTGTCATAAGATTTAATTTCGTTATAGGAATTACTTTATTTTTATTATCATATTTCATAATAACTTATATTTTCTTTAGAAAAGACATTAGCCTTAAATAAATACTTGGGTAGAAAGGTAAATATAAGCGATTTTATATAAGGTAATAGGGGAGATTAATACCAAAAATAAAGTAGCTAATAGTTCTGATAAAAGAGATCCAAAAGAATCTCAATTAATCTCGTCTAAAATGGACTAAATAAATATATAGATATAGAAATACTTACTTATATAGTTTATAATGACTATAGTTGTTTGAGTTATATGTTTTAAAAGTGAAAATAAGTGGGATAAATATGAATTTAATAGAGATATCAATAACAAAGAAACAGGAGGTAAAATAATGGATCCCAAAAATGTCATAATATATTCGGATTTAGATGGAACACTGTTAAGTTATACAAGTGACAAGACGTTTATTAATGAAGCAAATATAAAAGCGATTAAAAATTGGATTCAATTAGGGGGATTTTTTTCAATCGCAACAGGAAGAAATTTAAAAAATATCCTTCATTTATTTACAGATTTTAAGGTTAATAGTCCATTAGTATTATCTAATGGTGCTTTGTTGTATTCACAGGACCAGGAATGTATAACATACCAGGAAAAACTATCCGATGAATTTATAAATGAAGCGCTTGATTATTATAAAAATCATGATTATGTCTCATTGGTCTTATCAGACAGTAATGAAATATACACGATTGAGCATGAATTTAATTCAAATAGACCCGAATTAAAATTTCCTTATATCAAGTTACAATTAATCGATGTTAAAAAGTATAATCATTTAAAGCTATCATTTTTGGTAGATGCCGAGAATGCGGATCGTTTAAATGAAGAATTAAAAAACTTTCATACATTAGACCAAGTGAATATTTCTGCTTCTTCCAAACGTTATATCGAAGTCGTATCAAAGAAAGCTTCCAAAGGATTAGGAATAAAAAAAGTGTTAGAGATGAATCAACTTGAATCTAAAACACTTGTATGTATTGGTGATTATTTAAATGATATAGAAATGCTTAAAATCGCTGATATCCCTGCAGCTCCCATAAATGGTCATGAGGATGTTAAAAGAATCGCTAAAATCATAACAATTCATCATAATGAAGGTGCAATTGCGGATTTAATTGATAAATTATTAAAAATGTAACGATATTTAGACAATACTGAATTATATAATGACTCATATCTTGATATTATATTTCGCACATTACTTCAATGCTTGTGAGTGAATAATAATAATTTTAATAGCGTTAGGATAACCATATAGTGGATTTACAATGGGTTGAAAGTATAAGATTGATTCTAAGAATATGAGATTTATTTTTGCTACTTCTGTAGTAGTACAACTATTTGCATTAGTCATTATTTTGCAAACAGCAGGTGTCATTCATTTTGTCCCTTCAAAGTCTGCTACAAGAGGAGTATGCTTTTTCTTTGCAATTTATTTAACTCTTAATGCAATACTAAATGCTAGTTCTAAAAATTGCTTAGCATAACAAAAATTTATAGTAAGAAAAACCTAAAAAGCCCATAGTTTACAATAACTACGGGCTTTTTATATAAACAAACTGTAAAAGTCAGGTTATAACATTTCAACAGCTTTTGAAATGTTGGACTAGTATAATGAACCCTATCCTATAGATTATATTTTTATACAGTCTGGTTTATTTTGCTCGATATTTTTCTGCCAACAGAGCATAGAAAGTTACCCATTTATTTTCTTGCCCAACCTTTCCGAAACTGCAAGGTTGTTTTACTAATGTACCTTCTAAGGATAATTTTCCGTTTTCATCTGTTTTTTCTTTTAATAATTCCCATGCTTTCATTAACGCAGGATGATCTCCTACACCTAAAATTGATAATGCAGATACAGTTAATGGAAGCCCCATGCGCATAGGCTCTACTGGAAAGAAGTTGTCAATGAATCGCCACCCTATTCTTCCATCTGAAAACATTTTTGATTTATCGGATGTATAAAATACATCTCGTTTTAAAAAGTAATCAATAAGTTTATCAGTATTATGTAAAAAAATATTTTTTCTTTTACACTCAGCGTATAATAAAAGTCCTGCAATGGTTGCTTTATAACAACTTTTACGATTGGGCTTTTTATCAAGTAGTCTTTTGCACATAAAACCGCCATCATAATGTTGCGCTGATGCAAATTTAGAAACTAATTCCATGACATCATTTCGGTCATGATATCCCAGCATAATCAATGCTCGAAGCACAAGGGGGGTACAACAACCAGCTGGATCATCATTTTCCTCACATGATAGGGAATCTACAGTATAATCAACGAAGCCGTCTATTCGTTTATCTTTTTGTAACCCATACTCGGCAAAAGCTGTCAAATATCTCAATGGAGTGAATGAACCATAGTCTTTGCTATTCCACAGACCGTTTTCATCTTGCTTTTGCAACATTTTTAACAATGATTTATTCTCCCAAATTGAGTTATATATTGTATTAGTATCTCCATCTTTGGGCACATCATAGATTTCAATCAGTGTGCGGTATTTCACTGCTGGATTTTCGTCTTCTAATAACCATTTGATTATTTCATTTGACACAATAACAGCTCCTTACTTTTAATAAGTATATCATATTAGAAGATATAAAAAGATAAATTAGATAATTCTTTTAAATTTACCACAAGTATTGTAGAGCTGCTTGAATTTGCATGCCTAAAAGACTGTGTTAACGGTTATTAATGATTAAGTAGATATTGTTCATATTATCTACATTTTTTATGTAAATTTTGCTAAAAAATGATAAAATAAGATTATAAATAAGTGGGTGATTAAATGAAGTTAACAATAGAATATAAAATATTAGATCTATCAAAAAGAATACTGTGTATAAGTGATATTCATGGAAACTTAACTGTGTTTCAAAAATTATTAGAAAAAGTAAATTACAATAAAAATGACATTCTTATACTATTAGGTGACATGATTGAAAAAGGTAACCAAAGTCTAAAATGTGTACAGTACATCATGCAGTTACAATTAGAAAATGAAGTTTATGTTATCTGTGGCAATTGTGAAACTTTATGGGAAGAAATTGTTGATGATTCAAAAACAAATGAATTGTATCGGTATATGAATTTTCGAAAAGATTCAATTATATGGGAAATGGTGAGAGAAATAAGCGTAGATATATTTACTATAGAAGACTTAATGTATGCTTTACCATTAATTCGAGAAAGATACCACAATGAATTACAATGGTTAAAATCGTTACCAATCATCTTAGATATACCACAAATGACTTTTGTGCATGCTGGTTTACAAACTTCTGTCTTAGAAGAAAATAAGGCTGAAGAGTGTTTAAAAACAGATGCCTTCTTAGATCAGCCATCATCATTTGACAAGTATGTTATTGTTGGTCATTGGCCAGTAGTAAATTATTGTAAAGTAAGACCAAGTTGTAATCCTATTATTGATGAAGTTCATAAGAAAATCGCTATTGATGGTGGAAATAAGGTTAAAAATGAAGGACAATTAAATGTTTTCATTATTAATAATCTTATGCAATTTTCATATGATTGTTATGAAGAAACTTTAAAAATAAAAGTTTCTAAAGACCAAGAAGAAAGTTCCCATTCTATAAATATAAGCTGGTATGATAACATAATAGAAATAATAAATGAAGAAGGTAATATGTACTTTGTAAAACATAAAAGTAGTGGACATTCATTTTGGATTAGTAAGGATGAAGTATTTATAAAGTCTGATGGTTCCCATTGTTATGATTATACAAATTACAATCTTTCTTTAAAACAAGGTGAAGAAGTGCTTGTTTATAAAGAAAATAAAGATGCTTACTTTGTAAAAAAGAATGGGATTATGGGATGGATGAAGAAGTAAATAATAGAAGCATGATCCTTAAAAATGGGATTGTGTTTTTTTTTACCTAATTATTTGGAATGAATAATTAATTTTGATACTAGTTACATAACAATTTTTATATATTTCAGTTAGTTTTGATAATATAATTAAATTGAAACATAGGAGAGTTAGGTGAGAATGATGGAAATGATTAAAGTAAATAATTTACGAAAAGAGTTTATTACTTACGAGAAGCAGCCGGGTTTAAAGGGCATGATCAAGAGTTTTTTTAATGCGAAAAAAATAATTAAAACCGCAGTAAATGATGTTTCTTTTCATATTAATGAGGGAGAAATCGTTGGTTACATTGGTCCAAATGGTGCTGGTAAGAGTACAACAATAAAAATGTTAACGGGAATTTTAACACCAACCAGTGGTGAAATATTTGTTAATGGGTTAATTCCATATAAATCGCGCACGATAAATGCGAAAAATATAGGTGTTGTATTTGGACAAAGAAGTCAACTCTGGTGGGACTTACCATTAAATGAATCTTTTACGGTATTAAAAGAAATTTATCAAGTAAATGATGCTGATTTTAAAGAACGAATGGATTTCTTTAATCAAATCTTTGGGTTACAAGAGTTTATTAAACAGCCAGTTAGGCAATTATCATTAGGTCAAAGAATGAAAGCAGATATTGCCGCTAGCTTGCTTCATAATCCTAAGATTATTTTTTTTGATGAACCTACAATTGGTTTAGATGTAATCGCAAAAGAAAAAATTAGACAAACAATTAAAGAAATTAACAAGAAGTTTAAAACAACAATAATTTTAACTACCCATGATCTTAGTGATATAGAAGAATTATGTAATCGGATTATTTTAATTGATAAAGGAAAGCTTATTTATGATGGGGATGTAGACAATATAAAAGAACGATATGGTTCAAAAAAACAAGTGAAATTTACTTTAAAAACGGAAGAAGATTTTTTTAAAGTGGATGTAATTAATGAATTTTCACATGTAGATCCGAAAATAAATATTAAATTTGAGGATAACACATTAAGTGTCATTTTTAATAAACAATTACTGGGGATTAAGGACATTACCGCTTATATTTTAAATAAACTTGATGTAGTCGATATTAATATAGAAGAAGTTAGTCTTGAATCCATTATTAAAGAAATTTATAAAGATGGGCTTATATAGAGGTGATATAAATGTTTAAAAAATATATACCATTTTTACGTGCCAATCTTATGACAATGTTAACCTATCGAGGAACAATTATTGCTTGGTTTTTAGTTGAAACATTTTCGTTAGTTATGATGATTTTTTTGTGGCAAACCATTTATAAAGGTCAATCAGAAATTAATGGGTTTGGTATTAATGAAATTATTATTTACTTTTTAATTGTTGGTTTATTAGGGATATTTGCGAGTTCAGATGCGATGTACACTGTATCAGAAGAACTTAAACAAGGACAAATAAGTATGTATTTAATAAAACCCATCAATTATAAAATTCGTGTCTTTTTTGGTGAACTAGGAAATAAAATCGGATTAGTTTCAGTGATGATACCCGTGAGTATAATCGTTATTTTCATTGCATCTATGATTTGGAATTTAAATTTTGATTTTACAATATTTGATTTATTACTATTTATCTTATTTATCCCGCTAGCATTTTTGTTAATTTATGAATTTAGTTATTTGTTTGGCTTATTATCAATTTATACCACTAATGTATTTGGATTATCAATTTTGTTGAATATTATCATATCCATAACATCTGGACAATTAATACCATTAAATTTTTATCCTAAATCTGTTTTGTTTATTGTAAGTTTAATGCCATTTCAATATGTCTATAACTTTCCCGCAAACATTTTATTAGGAGAAATATCCTACTTAAATGCGATAATCGGTTTGTTAATTTTAATAGTATGGATCTGTTTCTTTAAAGTAGTAAATCACTTGGTATTTAAGTTTAACGAAAAGAAAATCGTTATCTTTGGAGGTTGAAAATGCGATATTTAAAAATTTATTCAATTTTTTTAAAACAATACCTAAAAGGTTTATTAGAATATCGTATTGATTTTCTCATCGGAATGTTTGCCTTTTTGTTAGACCAAAGTTTAGGAATTTTCTTTCTATCAGTAATCTTTCAACATATCGATTTGCTAGCTGGTTTTTCATTCCAAGAAATTGTCTTAATGTATGGATTAAGTCAAATTCCTAAAGGCATCGATCACTTATTTTTTGATAATATCTGGTTACTTCCACGGGTTATTAGACAGGGTGATCTTGACAGATATCTTCTTAGACCAATAAATTCCTTATACCACTTTCTAATTGTACGTTTTCAACCGGATGCATTTGGCGAAATAATCCTAGGAATAATCCTGACGTCTTATGGAATCAGTCATATCCCTGGTTTAGCTTTAATGGATTATATTACCTTCATCCTTGCGTTAATGCTCTTTATGTTAATTGGTACATTTATCTTTACAGGATTAAAATTAATGACAGCGTCGTTATCATTCTGGTTAACAAACGCTTACCCTGTAATGCAGATTACTTATAATCTAAATCAATTCGCACGTTATCCAGTTATTATTTTTCCAAAATTTATTAGATTATTAATGACATACATCATACCATTTGCCTTTGTAGCGTATTATCCTGTATTATTTATCAAAGGTGAGGAATCTTTTATATCGATCTTAGGTGAATTACTACTCATTACAAGTTTGTTTATGTCAATGGGTGTATCATTATGGAATAAGGGTATTAAAAATTATAACAGTACAGGAAGTTAATATAAATAAAAGTAGATTAGTCAAAATACTAATCTACTTTTATTTTATATTTTTTATCTTTTCAGGAACAGGATCAAATCCTGGTTTGGTTAAAGGATTGCAGCGAATAATTCTTTTAACAGTTAGGAAAGTTGCATAAAAAAAGTTATGTTTTTGATAAGCTTCAATACCGTAGTGTGAACATGTTGGTACAAATCGACAATTATTACCTAAAAATTTTGATATATATTTTATATAAAATTTAATTAATTTTATAAACAATTTATTAAACATCATATCACCTATTAATATTATACCATGACTTTTTAATTATGTATTTTATTTTTTATTTTTCTAAATTATTAGTATAATTTTATCAATAATACAAAAAATAACTTGAATAATAATGATAGGTGGAAAATTATGGAATATATCTTTTTAATTATTAGTTTATATGTTTTAATTTTCTTTTTTCCATGGTATATAACTTTTTATACTGAAGGCAAATTTAAATGTTATTTAATCATGTTTGGTTTTATTCGCATCCCAGTAAATATACATCGTATTTTTTTTATGATTACAACACGTAGTGCAGATGAAACACGAGAATTTAATCTTGCAGAATTTATAGAAAATCTTAAAAAATTTCGTAGTACAGCTTCAATCTATAATAATTTAGCTCATAAAGCAATCATAAAACATTTTTATTGGTATACTTCAATACCACTTGGCACACCATTGGGTTTATCATTGCTACCTATTTATGCGATTTTACAAGGATATGTACAAGACATATTATATGATAATTTTAAAAAGGTATATGATGTCGATATTGACACAAAATATAACTGTATAAATGATGATACATTTATTTATTTAGATTGTATAATAAAAATCAATCTGGCAAAAATTATTAGTGTTAGTGTTAAATACATTAAAAAAATGCCACTACTTATTAAACGAACAAAATAAAAATAGAGGTGAGATATAATGGAACATCCAATTCATAGTTTTATGAAGATTTCGATGGAAAATATTAAGGAAATGGTTGATGTAGATACTATAGTCGGTCAACCAGTAGTAACAAAAGAAGGTACAACTATTATTCCTATATCAAAAGTGAAATTTGGTTTTGCGTCAGGTGGAACTGAACAAAAATCAGAAAACACATCAGAACAAAAACCTGCTCCCTTCGGAGGAGGAAGTGGTGGAACTGTAGGTATTACACCAATCGCATTCTTAGTTGTAGATAAACATGATGAAGTAAGAGTTCTATCTCTTGAAAATGAAACTCACATTTATGAAAAATTAATTGATTTTATCCCAGAATTATTAAATAAGATAAAATTAGTTACTCCTAAAATGATGAATGGTTTTGGTAAAAAAGAAGATAATAATACAAATCAAACACAAGGTTAAGCTGAATTTTATTCAGCTTTTTTTACGAAAATTTTTGATAAAAGGTGGTAATATAATGACAAATAAGGAAAAATATAGTACAATTATGTTTTGAAATGAAAATATGGTGATAATATGCTTAATGTAAAACAAAATAAAGTGGAACAATTTTATGACTGTTTAGATGAAATATGTTTAATTATTAATAATTACTCTAAATTAGACTATCTAGAATGCTTGATTAAAGCATGTGATTTTATTCTAAACAACCCCGTGGAATTGGATATAGATGATGATGGTATAAAACTAATAAATGATCAACTCGCTAAAATAGATGAAGAAAAATTTAACAAAGAAGAAGTTCGTCATGCTTATCAATTAGCCATGTTAAAAGGATTTAAACATATCGATGCAAATATTAGTGAGATTACGCCTGATACCATTGGAATCTTAATATCTTATTTTACAAATTATTTATTTAATAAAACAGATCAGATTAGTGTATTAGATGCTACTGTAGGAACAGCTAATTTACTTACGACCGTAATAAATAATAGTACTAATATACAGTTTGCAAATATTTATGGGGTAGATGTTAATTATGGTTACATGAATTTAGGGTTAAAATTAGCACAACTATTAAACTATAATATCGAGTTTATAAATCAAAATGCTTTAAAACCATTTCTAGTTGCGCCGGTTGATTTAATAATTTGTGATTTACCGATAGGTGATGAAGTAAATTATTTGCCAGAAGAATTAATCACAGTAAAAAATAATATGAGTTATGAACCCTACTTATTAATCGAAGGTTTAATGAAATATAGTAAAGAGGGAGGATATCTTATTTATTTGATTCCTAATGATTTCTTTACGCATGAAAATAATCAAATAATTAAAGACATCATCTTACAAGTTACATTCATCCAAGCGATTATTCAATTACCTCAATCATTATTTGGAAATGCAAGTATTCATAAGAGTATTTTAATTCTTCGTAAAAGAGGAGTTGGGATTCTACCTACAAAAGAAATATTGATGCTCGATTTTCCTGATTTTAGTGAAGTAAATAAAGTGAACAGAGCAATTGATAAAATTAATCAATGGTTTAAAAATATAAAATAATATTTGGAGGTTACCCATGAAAATATTAGCAGTTAATGCAGGAAGCTCATCGTTAAAATTTCAATTACTAGAAATGCCTGAAGAAAAAGTCATCACTTCTGGATTAGTTGAAAGAATCGGATTTGAAGATGCGATATTCAATATTAAGGTGAATGGTGAAAAACGCAGTGAAACAATTTCAATTCCAAATCATTCAGTTGCAGTACAAATGTTACTTGAAGTTCTAGTAGATTTAAGAATCGTAAAATCATTAGAAGAAATTGTTGGAATAGGACATCGTGTAGTTCATGGTGGAGAAAAATTTGCGGATTCAGTTTTAATAACTAAAGAAGTATTTGATGAAATTGTTTCGTTAAAAGATTTGGCTCCATTACATAATCCTGCAAATGCGACAGGAATTAAAGCATTTAGAGAAGTATTACCAAATGTACCACAATCAGCAGTATTTGATACCGCGTTCCATCAAACAATGCCAAAAGAATCATTCTTATATCCAACACCCTATTCATGGTATACAAAATATGGCGTTCGTCGGTATGGTTTCCACGGAACATCTCATAAATATGTTTCAGCTAGATGTATAGAATTATTAAATAAGCCAGTTGAAGATACAAAAATAATTACAGTACATATCGGAAACGGTGGATCATTAGCTGCAGTTTTAGGCGGAAAATCAATCGATACATCTATGGGATTCACACCTCTAGCGGGAATAATGATGGGTACACGTTCAGGTGACATAGATCCATCAATCTTACCATATATTATGGAAAAAGAAGATTTAAATATAGGACAAGCCGTTAACGCATTAAATAAAGATTCGGGTTTAAAAGGTGTATCAGGAAAATCTTCAGACATGCGTGATATAGTAAGTGGTGTTTTAAATAATGATCCAGTTTGTATTCAAACAATGAACTTATTCGCGAAACGAGTTTGTGATTATATTGGATCTTACTTTGTTGAATTAGGTGGATGTGACGCTATCGTCTTTACTGCTGGTATTGGTGAAAACAGTGAGCCAGCTAGAAAAGCAATCATCTCAAGACTTGGTGCTTTAGGAATCACATTAGATCATGAAGCTAATAAAGTTATGGGAGAAGAAAGATTAATCTCTACTCCAGATTCAAAAATAAAAGTATTCGTTATTCCAACTAATGAAGAAGTTGTCATTGCTAGAGATACAGTTAGATTAATTAAAAAATAATTAAATAAACAAAAAGGTGAAAATAATTCACCTTTTTTCATGAATTATTATAATAATAGTATATAATTTTGATTTGAACAAACGTTTGAAAAATGTGTTAATATGATGAAAAAGTGATATAATATAATAGTAATTGAATTTTTTTAGTATAATATAAATGGAAATTAGAGGTGATAAAATGTATACTCAGCTTTATACAAAAACAGTCTATTCTTTATTAAAAAGTAGTTTAAAAATTGAAGATTATGTTAAACAAGCTAAACAATACAATATGAAAAGTCT
The DNA here is from genome assembly GCA_029240795.1 of Haloplasmataceae bacterium. Classification (GTDB taxonomy): domain Bacteria; phylum Bacillota_I; class Bacilli_A; order Haloplasmatales; family Haloplasmataceae; genus JARDZP01. Next base: position 10,736 of record JARDZP010000058.1, read on the forward strand.
TGCGATTACTGATGAAATAAATGTATATGGCGTATTTAAATTTTATCAAGAATGTCTTAAAAATGATATTAAGCCAATTATAGGTATCCATGTTATTGTTGAAGATTCACCTTTAGTTTTAATTGCGAAAAGTAATATTGGATATAAAAATATTTTAAAAATAGCGAGTCTAGTTCAATTAGATGAGCATAAATTATTAAGTTTTGACAAATTAAAAGAAAATTCATTGGATTTAATTTGTATCATAATTACACAAAATAATGCATTTGAAAGTTTATTACTAAATAATCGTTTTGATCTTATTAAAAATAAATTAAATAAATTTGTTGGTCTGTTTAATGACGATTTGTATTTATCAATATTTCCTGAAGTTACACAACAAATAGCTAGTGTTAATCAAAAAGTAGCTTATATTACATCGCTAATAAAAATAAAAATTGTAGCAATAAATGAAGTTAAATATTTAAATAAAGAAGATCATATTACATTAAGATACCTTGAAGGAATAGATAAAGGAGAAAAAATTAATACTAACACAATAAATCTTTTTCCAAGTAACAATTATTTTCTCGATAATGAACAATTTTTTTCTTCATTTAATATTTATGAAGAGGCTGTTAAAAATACAAATGGGATCGCGGATAGTTGTAATGTAACAATTATTTTTAATGAATTACATTTACCAAAGTATCGAATAAATGAAGATGTAACAAGTGATGAGTATTTAAAGTTATTATGTAAAAAGGGTTTGGAAAAACGGCTTGGAACCGAAAATATACCTTTAAATTACCTTGAAAGACTTAAATATGAATTAAACGTGATCAACAATATGAATTTTAATGATTACTTTTTAATCGTTTATGATTTTGTAAAATACGCCAAAAGGCATCATATTAGTGTGGGTCCCGGTCGGGGATCAGCAGCGGGTTCATTAGTTTCTTTTGTTTTAGGTATCACAAATGTTGATCCCATTAAATATGAATTACTTTTTGAACGCTTTTTGAATCCTGAACGGATTTCTATGCCCGATATTGACCTAGACTTTCAAGATGACAGACGTGATGAAGTGATTAAGTATGTTCAGTCAAAGTATGGCACAAATCACGTTGCACACATCTTAACATTTGGTACGTTTGCAGCTCGATCTGCTATTAGAGAAGTCTCTAAAGTGATGGAAATATCAGACACAAGAATTAATGAAATTATTGATAACATAAATGCCAATTTAAGTATTGAAGAAAACATTAAAGATTCACAAGAATTACAAAAAATTCAAGAAGAATTCAGTGAAATAAAAAAATTATTTACAATTGCCCAGGCAATAGAAGGAATACCAAGAAATACTTCCACTCATGCAGCTGGAATAATTATTTGTGATGAAGATTTAAGTGAAATATCGGGTCTCCAACCCAGTATCGATGAAGTTTTACAAACCCAGTTTGAAGCCAAAGATTTGGAAACGCTGGGACTTTTAAAAATGGACTTTTTAGGGTTACGTAATTTAACTGCGATTACCGAAATTTTAAGTTTAATTAAAAATATTTATAATATTGACATTGATTTAAATAACATTCCATTAAATGACGCTAAAACCTATCGTTTAATCGCAAGAGGAGAGACTACGGGATTATTTCAACTTGAATCGGAAGGAATGCGAAATGTCTTAAGAGATATTAATGTATCAGAATTTGATGATATTGTTGCTGTGAACGCATTATATAGACCAGGACCTATGGAAAATATTCCTCATTTTATCGCAAGAAAAAATAAGAAAGAAAAAATTGAATATCTACATAAAGACTTAATTCCTATTTTAGAAAGCACATATGGAATAATCGTTTACCAGGAACAAATAATGCAAATAGCACAAAAGATTGCTAACTATTCTTTAGGTAAGGCTGATTTACTGCGACGCGCTGTGAGTAAAAAACAAAAAGATGTCTTAATCCGTGAAGGTGAAGTATTTATCCAAAGCGCAATTAAAAATGGCTATGATAAAAATACAGCTAGTGAACTTTATGAATATATTGTTAAATTTGGTGATTATGGGTTTAATAAGAGTCACTCAGTCGCCTATGCATTGGTATCATATCAAATGGCTTATTTAAAAGCGAATTATTTAACACCATTTATGGTAATTTTGTTGTCTAATGTATTAGGAAGCGAATCACAAACATATAAATATATCAAGGATTGTAAGCGATATGGTATAAAAATATTGCCCCTTTCAATTAATAAGAGTTATAATAATTATGTGATTGAAAATCATAATATCAGAATTTCTTTTTTAGTTATTAAAGGAATAGGTTATAGTACGAGTGAAGCGATACTAAAAGAAAGAGGACAAGGGATCTTTAAAAATTATTTTGATTTTATTTATAGAACAAAAAATATTTTAAAAAGAAATACTTTTGAAGCCCTCGTTATGTCAGGAGCCTTAGATGAATTTATTCTTACAAAAAAGACGATGATTGAAAATTATGATAAAGTTTATGATTTAAGCCGGTTTAATCAAAGTGGTTATTTTACCGATAAATTAGATTATGATCATGCTGAAGAAGAATACACACTTGGTGAATTAATGAAGCATGAGAAGTCACTACTAGGATTTTATTTAACCACTCATCCAATTAGAAAATATTTAGATGAAATGAAAGAAAATCCATATATACTACCCAGTCAAACTTTAAAGTATGTCGACCAAAATATTGAACTAATTGGTTTTATAGAGAATATAAAACCTACTATTACAAAAAATAAGGAAGAAATGGCATCTTTAATAATATCTGATGACTTAACGTCAATTAACGCTGTAATCTTTCCAAAATCATATCAATTATTAAAAAATAGTTTAATGATAGATAGGTTATTTGTTATTAAATGCAAAGTACAAGAGCGAAACAATAAATTACAGTTAATCATTAATAATTTACATCTATTATAATACGCTTACATACATATTTTCATTGTTAATTAATGTAAAATATGGTAAATTATATATTGGTTAATAGTATTAATGAATCACAATATGAGGTGAGAAAATGATTAAACGTATAGGCGTACTAACATCTGGTGGTGATGCTCCAGGAATGAATGCTTGTATTCGTGCTGTAGCTCGTCAAGGTTTTAAATATGGCTTAGAAGTTTATGGTATTCGTGCTGGATTTTCAGGTTTAGTAAAAGGTGATATCATAAAATTAAGTTCATATGATGTAAGTGAAAAATTAAATCGAGGCGGAACTTTTTTGGGATCAGCTCGATTACCTGAATTTAAAAATCCTGAAGTTAGAAAAGTCGGAATAGAACAATTACAAAAGTATGGCATTGAAGCTCTAGTTGTTATCGGTGGCGATGGATCTTATATGGGAGCCAAAAAACTTTCAGATATGGGACTCAATTGTATTGGCGTACCCGGAACTATAGATAATGATATCGTTTCTACAGACTATACTATAGGCTTTGATACTGCATTAAATACCGTTGTTGAAACGATCGACAAATTACGTGATACTACAGCGAGCCATTACCGGTGCTCAGTCGTAGAAATCATGGGAAGACGTTGTGGTGATTTAACAATATTTGCCGGTTTAGCAACTGGTGTGGAAGATTTGATCGTACCAGAAATAGGATTTAATTTAGATGATGTAATTGCGAAAATAGAAGATGCTAAACAAAAAGGTAAACGTCATTTTATTATTGCTTTAGCAGAACTGATGACAAATCCACATGAATTAGCAAAACAAATTGAAAAATTAACTGGTGTTGAAACAAGAGCAACTGTGATTGGACATGTTCAACGTGGTGGTAGTCCTACGGCTAGTGATCGCGTTTTAGCTAGTAGATTAGGTGCTTATTCAGTAGATTTACTTGTACAAGGTTTAGGTGGACGTTGCGTAGGTATAAGAGAAAATAAATTGATTAACTACGATATATATGAAGCACTAGAATTGCCAAGAGAATCAAAAACAAGTTTATCACTATACGAATTATGTAAGACATTAGCATAAATATTAAAAATAAATGGAGGAATTAAAATGGCAAAACAATTCAAAAAAACAAAAATTATTTGTACAATTGGACCTAAATCTGAAAGTAAAGAAGTCATGAGCAAATTAGTTGATTCAGGAATGAATGTTATTCGTCTGAATTTCTCACATGGTGACTATCAAGAACATGGTGAAAGAATTAAAACTATTCGTGAAATAAATTCTGAAAAAGGAACTGAAGTTGGTTTACTATTAGATACTAAAGGACCAGAAATTCGTACTGGCAAATTTGCTTCAGGTGATGTTCCTACAACAATTGATAATGGAGCTAAAGTTAAAGTTTATATGAGTGAAGTTTTAGGAACTAAAGAAAAATTTTCAATTACATACCCTGGTTTAGTTGATGATGTTGTAGCCGGTGGAACTATTTTAGTTGATGATGGATACTTAGAATTAACTGTTTTAGGAAAAGGTGAAGATGCTGAAGGTAAATATATTTTAACAGAAGCACAAAATGCACATGATGTTAAAAATCGTCGTGGAATAAATGTTCCTGGAGCAAAATTACAAATGCCATTTATATCTGATAAAGATCGTAGTGATATTATATTTGCTTGTGAACAAGGTTTAGATTATATTGCAGCTTCTTTCGTTCGTCGTGCATCAGATATTTTAGAAATTAAAGATATTTTAAAACAACATAATGCTGAAAGAATTCAAATAATTGCGAAAATCGAAAACCAAGAAGGTGTTGATAACGCAGAAGAAATTCTTGAAGTTGCTGATGGAATCATGGTTGCTCGTGGAGACCTTGGTGTTGAAGTACCAGCTGAAGAAGTTCCTGTTATACAAAAACGTTTAATTCGTCAATGTAATGAAGCAGGTAAAATCGTTGTAACTGCTACACAAATGTTAGAATCTATGCAAAAAAATCCTCGTCCTACACGTGCTGAAGTATCTGACGTAGCAAACGCAGTTTTAGATGGATCAGATGCAGTTATGTTATCTGGTGAATCAGCTGCAGGTTTGTATCCTGTTAGAGCCGTACAAATGCAAGCTAAAATTTCTCAACGTATGGAAGAAGAAATTGATCATGAATTAATGATTAATCGTGCTATCTTATCATCACCACATACAATTGAATCAGCTATTGGTTTATCAGTTGCTGACTCAGCTGCAGATTTAGGAGCTAGCGTTATTGTTGCTGCTACTATGAGTGGAAATACTGCACGTTTAATTTCTAAATATCGTCCTACTTGTCCTATTATCGCTGTAACTCCAAGTCATGAAACAGCTAGATCATTAGCTATAAACTGGGGAGTTATTCCTATAGTTGTTGAACAAGTTAATTCAACAGATGAATTAGTTAAAATAGCTGAAAAAATAGCTGTTGAAGTTGCTGGTCTTGAAAAAGGCGAAATCGCTATTATTACTGCTGGACTTGCAAGCAAAAATTCTACCAACTTAATGAAAATTTTTGAAGTAAAATAATTAATTAAACTATAAATAAAAGAGGTTGCTTGTGCAGCCTCTTTTTTGTAAAAGGGGAATTATATATATGACTTATCAACAAATTAAAGGCTTGATCTTA
>JARDZP010000146.1 GCA_029240795.1 Haloplasmataceae bacterium
GGAAAGTATCAATACTTGCCTGTCTTCCCTTATTCCATTGACTACGATACTTAAACGCTTTATCAATAGCAATAAAGTATTTACGTGATGTTCTGCCAATATCGTTATTCTCAATCATTGATAATTCTTTTGCCATGTCTAGTGACAATTGATATTCCTTGCTCGGACGGCCACCTTTAGAGTTTTTGCCAGATTTGGCAATAACCGTTTTATAATCAATACCGTTATCAAACTCATACTTACTAATTCTTTCTTTGATCCAATTGGCAAATACTTTACCAACTTTTAATTGTTCATGAAGCGTCCTCGCATTAATGTACCCTTTATCATTTTCGTCTTGTAAACATGGTAAAACCTTTTGGTATTCAAGGACGGTATTAATTTCCTTTTCTGTTAATCCATCATATATCCTCATTTCTTCAATTTTAAATTTACCATTCCACAAATTACTGTTTACTTTTACCGCCTTTGCCATATATTATATCACTCCATTTACTATTTAATATTATATTTTTCACCAACGGTTAAAACCGTCAATTCATATTACTTTCCAATGTTTAATTATATTTCTATCATTTTCATATTCTTTTACTAAATTCTTTGCATAAGAAATACCCTCTGACTCTGTAGGAAACGGAAGATCATTGGCAGGATACTTAGAGTCCTCAAAATAATTATCTAACCACGCATCAAATTTACTTTTATATAAATAAATCCAATAAGATTTTTTACGCATTTCAATTTTAATATAATATTTCTTATTTGTTTTTTTAGATTTATGAATAAATTTATAAATTGTCATGTATTAACCTCCTTTATTAAACTTAACCTTTCAATGATAAATCAATAATTACTGGCAAAAATTCAATTGTATCAGTAAGTTCTATTTTCAATTCTTCTGGATACTTCATGTCAAATTCATTTAATATCGATGTTGACCGCAAATTTAAGCGTCTAATTAAATTTTTGTCATTTGGAAGTTTTTTCCTGCACAATTTAATTAATTCGGAAAAAGCTGTTTTAGTTAAATAATCAATAAATATTTTTAGTTGTCTATCTTGATATAATGTGCTTAAACAATCTAATATTTCAATAACATTTTTTGCTGTAGAAAATTTAGGGAATAGTTTAAAAATACCTTTTTGATATGTTGCCAATAAATGATCAATTGTTTTATTAATTTCATTGTCCTCATACTCGTCAATTACGCCATACCACTGCCTTATATTACTTTGCTCATCAAATAGAATTAATCCTTCATACCCTGGTTCAGAATCTTTAACTTCAAGTCCTGCATCAATCAATGACTGCTTAAATTCTTCACGTGACATTCCATCAAAGATCTCATTAACTTCTTGTTCGATCTCTTTATCAGGTTTCATGCTCTTCTCCTTATGAAATCGGCCTTTTAACTACAATCAACTATATAATTTAATATACTTTTTTCATTTTTCTTCGGCATCGGATCGTTCTTTATATATGTGAGAACATCTTCTTCCATCCTCTACAACGGCCCAACCCAGTTATCAATATTTCTATCACAAAATTGTTCAACCCAAAACCCACCCATTAGCATTATCTCATCCCATCCATTAAAATCTACTTTTCATCAATGTCCTTAAATTCAAGTAACTCAGGAAATATTTCTTCCATCGTAAGTTCATGATCGTCAATATAAAATCCTTGCTTTTTAGTTAAGTCTAATTCAAATCCGTACTTCTCAGCTTGTTTCTTCCAGTCATCTAAAGTCATTTTATCTAACTCCATTTACTTTGATCTCCTTATTTAATTTTATATTCCTCTTTCTATTCCAATGCTTAAAAATTTTATATTTAATAAGCTCATTTCCTAACTCATCAGTAGTTGGAATGTAGTCTTCTGAATGTCCTGTGACTTCGTAGAAGAGCGTAATATACAAGTCAGGATCATTCATCATAGTATTATAGAAACGTGTTAAATCGGCTCTGTGGCACTTATTATGTATAATCATGATGCTATCACCCTAACTTTATATTATTAATTAATTTATTCACTTCTGTCTTATTTGGAATTTTACTTCCCAACATTTTCTTTATTCCATTAATACTAATCCAAACTGTATATCCCCATGAATAGTGTTTTGATATATATTTAATATCTTTATAAATAATGATTATCACTCCATTGCATTCGTAGTTAAATAATGAGCCTCACGATTTTGCTCTCTTTTTATCCATTTAAACTTCAATGATATATTTTTTCTCATTAAAACAATTTCATTCAAAATTTTATTATAATTATTACTTCTTTTGCTGTGTTGTACTATTGTACCTGTAATTAATCCAAGCGCTGCGGAATTATCTGAATAAACAATTGCCGTTTTTATTCCTAGATTAATCAAACGATCTATTCCCAAATAAATACTTTTAAGTTCCATTAATGTAGTATCTTTATGATACGGTAATTTGATTGATTGTTTTTCAACAATTTTATTACTGTTATTTGATCTAATGATAAATGCTAATTTTGTTCTTTTATGCTTTGCTTTTCTTACAGAAGCATCTGTATATAAGGTAGCTCTGTTAGTTTTATTATTGATTTCTGTTTTAAATGTATCTTGTAATCTAATACTATGCATGTTTGCACATTGTTGACAAACAGCGAAACAATTATTTGCTATTATTCTTCCTCCTAGACATTTTGGGATAATTTGGGTAATGCTTTTAGTTTCTTTTCCACAGAATGAACAACGATGATTATCACGTTCAAGAACGTATTGTTTTACTTCTGCTTTAGTTGGCATTATTTCATCTCCGATTGGTTAAAAGATTCGTTTTATTCTCATTCCCTATAATCATCATAGATCTCCAATGTATTTTGATTAATGATTAATGGACTAGCTAAATTATTTTGTAATTCAAGTAATTTTTCTAATGACTCTATTTCAATATAACAAACGTTATTTTCAACATAGCTGTTATACTCTTTCAACTGTGGATATTCTTTCAATACTTTTTGACCAAAGTCCCAAACAGATTCTACTTGAAATTTCATTTATTTTCCCCTCCCTAAGTTGAAAGACATCATTTAATCACTGAAAACGTTTTGGTGAGTTCTCAAGAAAATTAATCACTGCGTCAAACAACTTTTTATAATCATCTTCGGGTTCAATATCCCAACCACGATCATAATTTACAACCACATTATCCCATGTAAATTTTTCTCCTTTCCATATAGTCAATTTACTAACACGTCCACCATTAATACCAAAATCCGATCCTTCGTCAAACAGTTTTGATTCAAATGCATATTGATCGTTGTCAGCTGTTCCTTTAACCCAATTACTACCATCTGGAAAATTAGTGAATTTAACTTCCATTTTTAACATCCCCTATTTTTAAATTAAGTTAATTATACCAGATAGATTGCTTGTTTTAACTTTCTTAATCCTTAATACCATTATATTTAATATTATATTGTTAGTCAAGAATTATTTACCAGAATACAAAAGATTATTACAATGTACAAAATGTCCTATAATAGATTATTAATATAAGAAAATAGCAGCCAATTTAATGACTACTATATCAAAGTAAAAATAAAAGCTAAATTATTTTAAAATAGATTTTGGATATTTTGGCATAATCCTAATAAGATAGACAAAGCATATGTACCATCATCTAAAACAGTTTTATTTTCATTTATTTTTTGTTTGATAAACGAGTTGGGGAAGCAATTTGCAGCAAAAACTAAATTATTACGTTTGTCATATTCTTCTAATTTTCCCGTTAATGGAACAAACGATTTAATCGTTCCCTTCTTCTTTAATTGACTAAAATGTGTTGTAAAAGTCGTCCATGCTTGCTCTGTTGATCTAGCATGTCTAATATTTGTAAAATAATTAATAATATTATCACTAATTTGAATGACTTCATCATGATTCTTGTTCATCCATGTCTTCGATAGATCATATTTTCC
>JARDZP010000059.1 GCA_029240795.1 Haloplasmataceae bacterium
TAGGCAGGAACACTAATGATTTTATATCCGTTTAAGTATCCTTTTAAAATACTCGTAAATGAAACAAGCGGTATAAATAAGAGTAATGTTAAGATCGGGTAATAGGTTCTTGGCTCACTTAATAAATCATTGGCTAAAAATTTAGCACTAACGAGTAAGAGTAAAATGAGAATGGAACTATTGATTAAACTGATTTTAAATGCTTTAAAGACAATGTTTTTGTTAGATGTTGTTTTTTTTATATTGTTTTCTGATACTAATTTACTGATCGCGATGGGAAATCCAAGTTGTGATAATGCGATTAAGAGATTAAATGTGGGCATGACCATCATATAAATACCGATACCTTCAGTCGTTAATACTCTCGCAATCACCATACGATTTACTAATCCAAGTACTTTAACAAACATGCCTACGACTACTAAAGCGATCGTTCCTTGAATAAAAGTTTGTTTTTTCATAAATTCACCTTTTCATTTATAAGTTTTTCTTATACAATTATAATTATATAAACTTAGAATTATGATAAAAAAGGTGATAAAATGCTTAAATCAAAATATAAATGGCATCTACTAGAAGAAAATGAAGTAGAAACAGAAGAAGAATTAATAAATGTGTTATTAAAAAATCGAAATGTGAGTGATTCAAATCGATTTTTCCATCAAGATAACTTTTTTTATGATCCTTTTTTGTTTAATGATATGCATAAAACAATTGAAAGAATTCATTTAGCTATAAATAACAAAGAAAAGATTATGCTTTATGGTGATTATGATGTTGATGGTGTTACAGGTACCGCAATTCTTTATAAAACCTTAAAGAAGTTAAATGCTGATGTAAATTATTATATCCCAAACCGATTTACGGAAGGCTATGGTCCTAATTTGGAGAGATTTAAAAACTTTGTCGAAGACAGTTATAAACTGATTATAACAATCGATAACGGCATTACCGGAATTGAAGAAGCAATTTATCTCAAACTGAATCATGTAGATTTAATTATTACTGATCATCATGAGTGTAAAGAAATCATTCCAGTTGCTTATTCAATCATTCATCCAAAAATTATCGATGAGAAATACCCTTTTAAGGACCTATCGGGCTGCGGTGTTGCGTTTAAACTATCTCAGGGTATACTTGGATACCTACCGATTGAATACGTTGATTTAGCCTGTTTGGGTACATACGCTGATATTGTAAGTGTATGTGACGAAAATCGTTCTATTGTAAAAATGGGATTAAAGCAGTTAAATAATACAATCCATATCGGTTTAAAAATATTAGGTGAGTTGGCTAAAGTTAAAGTCAATGATGAATTTGCCTTAGGATTTGTATATGGACCTAGATTAAACGCACCAGGGAGAATGGATTCAGGAAGTGATGCGGTAAGGTTATTAGTCACTGAAGATTATGAAGAAGCAATGATAATCGCAACAGAGATTGAACAGATCAATAAAGATCGTAAAACGACAATCGATATTATATTAAATGAAGCTATTGAAATAATTGAGAAAAATAATTACCATAATGATCATGTACTGGTTATAGCGAAAGAAGATTGGCATGAGGGCGTACTTGGAATTGTTGCGAATAAGTTAGTAGAACTATATAATAAGCCCGTCATTGTCTTAACTGAAAATGATCATGTTTATAAAGGATCGTGCAGGACATTGGCTGATTTTCCCTTGTATGAAAATTTGTGTCAATGTAGTGATTTGTTAGAAAAATTTGGTGGTCATAAAATGGCTGCAGGAATACAAATAGCGAAAGATAAACTTGATTTACTTAGAAAAAAACTTCATGATTTAGCGGGAACTGAATTATGTAATAGTCTTAATATTGATTGCATACCAAGTAGTAAAATTATTCATACTAATTTGACAAGTAAAATAGAAGTATTTCGTCCTTTTGGACCACTTAATGAGAAACCAAACTTTTTATTAAAAGATTATGAAATCATTAATATTTCGCAAATGGGAAATAAGAATAATCATTTACGTTTGTTGTTAAAAAAGGAAAACTTATTCTTGACTGTTGTCGCATTCAACAGAGGAGATTTATTTTATTTGTTAACTGAAAATGATATTATAGATGTCGTTGGCACCTTTGAAATTAATGAATATAATGGTAAAATAACTAATCAATTCTTTGTTCAAGATATTAAATGTAAAAGTATACAAATATTTGATTATCGTAGTAAAAAATTTAATTTTAACAATATCAAAGATTTGGATGTAATTTATTTTGATAATGATTATGGATATCAAAACGCAATTAAGTACCATAAAGCATTAAAAACAAAAAAACTGGTATTAGTTGATTTACCTGATCGTATTGAAGATTTAGTAACATTAATTAAAGAAAGTCAATTTGAAAATATGTATTTATTATTTAGGTGTGATGACCTCTTTTCTTCAGAACATTTACTCAATAGGGAAAAAATGGGTAAGTTATATCAAGTGTTAAAAAAGTATAAAAAGGTAAAAATTAACAATGAACGATTACAATATGATTTACAGTATCTCGGTTTTGATAAAAAATTACAAAATATAGCCATTCATGTGTTTTTTGACCTTAATTTTGTTATAATAGAGAATGATGAAATTATTATTGTAGATAACCCTGAAAAGCGTAATTTAAATGAATCAAAGACTTTTAATCAAGTAAATGAAACAATAAAATTGAAAGAAAAGTTATTATTATCATCAACTAAAGAATTAAAAGAATTTATTTTGAAATTATCAATGGAGGATAAAAATGAATATTGAAAAATTTATCGCAGATGTTCCTAACTTTCCTAAGGAAGGTATCTTATTTAAAGATATAACACCATTAATGCAAAATGGTGAAGCTTTAAAATATACTATTGAACAATTCGTAGAATACGCAAAAGCAAAAAAAGCAAATGTAATTGTTGGTCCAGAAGCTAGAGGATTTTTATTTGGAACACCAGCAGCAGCAATGATGGGTGTTGGATTTGTACCAGTTAGAAAACCAGGTAAATTACCGAGAGAAACAGTTTCATTTGAATATGATTTAGAGTATGGTTCTAATACATTGTGTATTCATAAAGATGCAATTAGGCCAGGAGAAAGAATTATTATTATGGATGATTTATTAGCTACTGGTGGAACTGTTGAAGCCGCGATTAAACTAGTTGAAAAATTAGGTGGCATTGTTGTTGGCTGTGCTTTTTTAATCGAATTAGTTGATTTAAACGGAAAAGATAGACTTAAAGGTTACGATGTTCATTCGTTAATAAAATATTAAAAGAAAATAATACTTGATCGTAAAGGTGGTGAGTAATGTGTCTGAAATATCTGTGAAGTATGATTTATTAATACAATTAGCCAAAAGTTATATAACAAGAGAAGAAAGTTTTTATGTTATTCAAAAAGCATTTGATTATGCATTTGTGAAACACGAAAATCAGTTTCGCAAATCTGGTGAACCCTATATCATTCATCCAATTGAAGTAGCTATAGTTTTAACTTCTTTAAGTGCAGGTCCTACTACAATAGCAGCAGGATTACTTCACGATGTTATTGAAGATACAGGTGTATCACTAGAAGTATTAACTCAAGAATTTGGTAAAGAAATTGCCACCTTAGTAGATGGTGTCTCTAAACTGGGACAATTGAAATTTATTTCAAAAGAACAAGCTCTTGCCCAAAATCATCAAAAAATGTTTTTAGCGATGGCTAAAGACATTCGCGTAATTATTATTAAATTAGCTGATCGATTACATAATATGCGAACTTTAAAATATATGGCTAGAGATCGCCAAATTGCGATTTCAAAAGAAACGTTGGAAATATTTGTGCCAATTGCGCATCGTTTAGGTATGTATCGTTTAAAATCTGAGTTAGAAGATCGTTGTTTAAGATTTATTGACCCAGATGAATATTATTATGTAGCTAGTTTAATAAATGATAAGCAAAAAGAACGTGAAAAAGATATAGCAAGTATGATTAATGATTTATCGACCTTATTACAAGATTTTCATATTAAGTATGATATAAAAGGTAGAATAAAAAATATCTATAGTGTACATAAAAAAATGCGTGAAAAAGGCAAAGAATTCTCGGAAATATTTGATTTATTAGCGATTCGTCTGATTGTTGATGATGTCGTTACTTGTTATCATGTTTTAGGGCTTATTCATGCAAATTGGAAGCCAATCCCTAAACGCTTTAAAGATTATATCGCTATGCCAAAGCCTAATATGTATCAATCATTACATACAACGATTATTGGCTCAAACGGGAAAATCTTTGAAGTCCAAATCCGTACAGAAGATATGGATCAAGTTGCTGAATTAGGGGTAGCTGCACACTGGGCATATAAAGAAAATCGTAATAATACAACTGAACAAGAACAAATTGAAATTCAAAAAAAATTAAAATGGTATCAACAAATGGTTGAATACTCAGAAAATAACGCAGAAGAACTAGTTGAATTATTAAAAGATGATGTTTTTACCGCTAATGTATATGTCTTTACACCAAATGGAGATGTTTTAGATTTCCCAGCTGGTTCCACTCCTTTGGACTTTGCTTATCGGATTCATAGTGAGATTGGTAATAAAACAGTTGGAGCTATTGTTAATGGTAAAATTGTACCACTTTCCTATGAACTTAAAACGGGTGATGTTATTGAAATAAAAACTTCAAAACAATCATTTGGTCCTAGTGAAGATTGGATAAAAATTGTTAAAACTGCTCATGCTAAAGGAAAAATAAAACAATACTTTAATAAACAAAATCGAACTTATTTCGTAGATTTAGGAAAAGAAATGATTCTTAAGTCTTTAGAAGGTAAGGTAAATGATATTGTTGGATTTGTTAGCGATGATAAATTTATCAAGAAATTTTCAAAACAAGGAATTAATAATTTAGAAGAATTATTGTATTCAGTTGGTAAAAAATTGATATCCATTCAAACTATTATTCAAAAAGTTGATAATAACGATACAGGATTTGATGACAAAAGCATTTTGGAATTCTTTACTGAAGAAAAAGTTAATGAACGTATTAAACAACATAGAGCTTCTGATACGGGTATTTATGTTGAGGGACTAGATAATCCACAAATCAAAATTTCTAAATGTTGTAACCCAATTCCAGGTGATGTAATCACTGGTTATGTTACAAAAGGAAAAGGAATTACAGTTCATCAAGTAGAATGTAAAAATGTAACTGATTCTGAAAAAGAACGTGTCATCAGTGTATATTGGTCTGAGTCTACCGCAGGTAAGAAATATGAAGTAGATTTAAAGATAACATCTTTTGATCGTAATAATTTACTTACTGATATCATTAATACAATTAATTCGTTGAATGTCAATTTAATTGCTGTTTCAGCAAATTTAAATACGTCACATATTGCGACTGTTAAAATAAAAATTATGATTGAAAATGCATCAAAACTAAATAATTTAGTAGTTAATGTGAAAAAAGTAAAAGAAGTTTATTCAGTTGAACGGATTTTTAAGTAGGTGTAATCGTGAAAGTAGTAGTTCAAAGAGCTAAAAATGCACAAGTAGTTGTTAATAATGATGTTGTAGGCAAAATCGATTTAGGTTATTTGCTTCTTGTTGGTTTTACTCATAATGATCAAAGTGAGGATATAAAATATTGTGCTAAAAAGGTAGCCAATTTACGTGTATTTGAAGATGAATTTCACAAAATGAACTTGTCATTAAATGATGTTCATGGTAAAATACTTTCTATTTCACAATTTACCCTCTACGGTAACACTGAAAAAGGAAACCGTCCTAGTTTTATTGATGCAGCAAGACCAGAACAAGCAACAGCACTTTACAATGAATTTAATGAGGAATTAAGAAAAGTACACAATTTAGAAGTTCAAACAGGGATCTTTGGCGCTGATATGAAAGTATCTTTTACAAATGATGGTCCTGTAACAATAATAATAGATTCTAATAATAGATAATTCAAGAGGAACTTACATTAAAAATATGTTAGTTCCTCTTTAATATTTTATAATTCTGACTTATAATTAAATTAGTATAATGTAGATACTTTTGGAGGAGTTTATGGAAAAAATTTTACCAATTATCTTTTTAGTTTTAATTATTGCTTATATTATTTTTATATTTAGCCGTTATCGTCGATGTCCTGCAGATAAACTTATGGTTATTTATGGTAGAGTAGGAAATGACAAGAATGGTGAACCTCGAAGTTATGTATGTATTCATGGAGGTGCAGCTTTTATATGGCCAATCATTCAGAGATATGAATATTTAGATCTCAATCCCATTAAGGTAGAAATAAATTTAAATACATTAACAAAGGATAATATTTCTATTGATATAGAAGCAAGACTTTCTATTGGTATATCAGTTGAAGAGGGAATTAGGGATAATGCTGTAGAACGTTTACTTGGCCTTAAACTGGAACATATTCATGATTTGACGAAAGATATTTTAATAGGTATTTTACGTTTACTGGTAAATAATAAGGATGCTGTAATTATAAACTTAAACAGTGATGAATTTCTAACAGAGTTTGTTAATAAAGCTAATAATGAAGTAAATAAAATAGGCATAAATCTAATAAGCATTAATCTTAATCGAATAAGTACATTGGGTGGAGTTTCAGAGAAATAAGATCTAGTCAACATAACCGGTAATTAATTGGTTGATAGTAAGATTAATTAAATTGAATTGGTTAAAAACAAAATAACTTTTTATTTAAATAAAACGCCCAATATAAATGTTATGATTAAATGTATTGGTTATATCGACTATGTGGTGTCTTTGGTGCGATGATTGATGTGTCATTAGTTAATGACGGGCCTGTGACGATTATTATTGAGAGTCAAAATAAATAAAAATTGATATGAATATATCCACGTAGACAATAAATAATTAATTTACCAAGGAGACTATATGTTTAAAAAGATTAAAAACAAAAAAATATTCTCAATTTTTATTCTTGTAGCTTTAACCTGGAATGTTTTAATGCGTTTTACAGAATCTCAACCCTTGGGATGGATGTTCTTTGGAACTTGGTTTTTAATTCCTGGCTTGATAGGAATCTATTTTAGAATTGATTTTGATATCTCGAAAAAATTTATAACTGAAGGAGAACTAGTTTCATTAGAAAAAGTTATTGATGATAATGGAACTTCATATAGACCAATTTATAAGTATATTTACAATAATGAGGAAAGATCTTACTTAAGCCCTGCTAGTTCATTTTTTTTTAAGAAAACAAAAAAAGTTGGAGACAAAGAAGTAATATTAATTCTTATAAAAAATCCAAAAAGAGTAAGAATGAAAAGATATTTATTGTTAGAATACTGTATATATATTTTCCTGTTTATATTTGGATTATTTTTTATAATGAAAAGCCTAAATATGATGGGGTAGTTTAAGGAAGAGCTTATTATGAATAGAAAAGTACTTGCTGAGAAGACAATGAATTTTGTGATTCTTGAAACTGTCGGAATGATTGTTTGTTTAGGTTTTGGCTTATTAATGTTATACTTATACATAGTAGATGGCGGGCGATAGTGTAAGTTTAATACTTTCGATAACTTTTTATATCTTTTTCATAATAGCAACATATTTACTTTTAAAACTCTATTAAAACCAAAAGTTTTATTAGAATATGATTTTAATGGAGTATATTTAAAACACAAAAAAGATTTGTTTATTTCCTTTAAGGATACATCTCAAGTGCATGGCTCATCTGCAAAAACTAGATATAAAACATATAAATTTGGAACTTTATTCATAAACACTAAAGATAAAGTATATCATATTGGTATTATTAAGGATGTGAAAAGTGTTGAAAAGGTTATTATGACTTTTTCTAATATTAAACGAAATCGGTAGATAAAAGAGTGTAAGTCTGGCTTTAACTTCAAAACTATAACTTCAATTTATGGAGAAAAATTCAATATGTTTATAAATAATGATCAGTGAAGAAAATACGGTAATTTTATATTTTAAAAAGGGGATAAGTGCAATATATTAAAGTCATAAATTTATCTATTCTTGTCCCTTAACAATCACACTTCACCCTCTATGGTAACACTGAAAAAGGAAACCGTCCTAGTTTTATTGATGCAGCAAGACCAGAACAAGTAACTGAACTTTACGATCAATTTAACGATGAACTAAGAAAAACCCACAACCTAGAAGTTCAAACAGGGATCTTTGGCGCTGATATGAAAGCTAACATAAAATATGTTAATTCCTCTTTTATATTTTAAATTTATGATTTATAATTGATATAAGCTTGGATATTATAGGGGTAAGAGTATGAGAACACTGTTAATTTTTATAAGGATTAAATTGAATATTATTATTGAAATGATTATAAACAAATATCGTAAGCATTGCCCCGTTTGTAAAGAGGGGTTATTAAATGTCTATAATTTTTATGTTAATCGATCTTTTTATTGCCCTCATTGTGATGCACATTATTATCAAGAAAAAAGAAAGTTAAAAACTTTGCCGGAGAAAATAAAATTAGATCGACAATTTAGAATTGTTTTATATAAGTTTTGTGGTTATACCGAAGGCTTTTGGGATACAGGAACGGATTTTACTCCCCGATGGATTCAAAAATTGTTATATAAACAAAATAAAACAATTGAAAGAATAGAATTTTATCAATATACCATCAGGGATTCTAAAGGTATAGTAAAGAATTGGATTTATTCCTTCCCGAAAATTTATCATAACATTGATTTTATCGGGAAAGAATTTGTAACTCAGCTCCAAAGTTATCAGTTTAAAACTGATTTATTTTCTAATCTTTATATTAAATTTACACCTTTAATTCCTGAAGGTGATATCAAAACTAATCGGATGGATGATCATAATTTGGAAGTTGAATATGGTTTACTACCTAATACAGTTAATGAATTGAACTATCGAGAATTAGAACTAAAAATTAAAGAAATGACTCTATTAGTACTTAAAGAGTTATTTAAACATAATGATGAACAAATAAAAATTATATTTAATCTTGAAGAGAAAAATAAAGTCATAGAGACTCAGGTAGAAAGAGTTATTTATATTAATCAAGAAGATAATGTAGAAAAATTAACTCTAAGTTATGAACCGACTTTTGGTGATGAATTAAATGTATTTCTTAAATATACAAATAATGCTGAGAATATCAGTTTCGAACTTATCTATTATCATTTATTTTCTTTAACTGATTTAAATTTAATTGATAAGATATTTATTGAAGATGGTATAATAATTATCGAACCAAAGAATAAGGATATTATTAGTAAAGAGAAAGACGGTATGAGTTATTACTTTTTCTATCGACGTTTTTCAATTGAATCATATATTCGATCTAAAAAACATTATCAATGATTAATAAACATGTTAAATATATAAATAACAAAAAATATTACTGTTAATAAAAATATATTGATTGGTGTTGCAATAATAAGATTTTTTGATGTACTTTATCCCATAAGGAACACACTTCACCCTCTACAGGAACACCGAAAAAGGAAACAGACCAAGTTTTATCGATGCAGCAAGACCAGAACTTGCTAAAGCACTTTATGATGAATTTAATGAGAAGTTAAGACAACAAAATGTAAAAGTTGAAACAGGGATTTTTGGTGCCATGATGGATGTATCTCTAGTAAATGATGGGTCAGTGACAATTATAATAGATAGTAAAAATAAATAAAAACTAACTTTAATTACATTAGGGAGAATTTAAATGACTAAGGAACAAGAAGTAGAAATAAAAAATAATTTGAAAATTGATAAAATATCAATTGTAGATTATAATAATTTTTTTAATGATGCGAATTGCAGATTTTCATTAGATGATAATAATGAATTGCAACATTTAAATAGTTTATTAAATCGATTATTAATGGATGATAGATTAGCGAGTGTTTATGTTAGTATGTATTATGACGAGCTTGAAGATGTTGATCATAATATGTTCTGGTATTCAGATACTATAATTTTAGATACCAACATGAGTTTAAGTGAAACAGAAAATTATTTTGCTGATTGTAATTTTCAACCTAGCCAAATTATTGAACAAGAGGAACTATTATATTTTGTTTTAATTAATGGCCAAAATAATGTTTATAAAAATAAATGTAAAAATCTAATTAGTATTTATTGGGATTAACTGATAACTAACATGATATTATAGAATTTTTTTTATATTTCTCTTAAATAATCGTATATCAATATTAGACGCGTCTATATATCTTAAAAGATTAAGGTTGGGTATTTAAATGAAAGTAAAATTAATGGAAATTCATAAGTGTAATATAGTAAAAGTATGTTCAAGATTAGGTAGCATATATGGTGTATGGAAAAGTGGAGATCCAGTACTAAATAAGGAATATTATATTGAATTTACTATACATGATAAGATGATATTAAACAAGAATCTATTTAAAAGTAATAATTATGATTTTTCAATAGGAATGAAAGACGATTTAGTTATTATAAATGGTTATATGATTCATATAATGATGGCTGTCTTGCAATTAAAATAGGAGATAATATCACTTTATTCGATGCAAATGATGAAATTAAAAATACATTTAATAATAATGATTACTTAAAGTTAATCGTTACAAATATAGATATCTACGATACTAACTTAATATAGTATTAATTTTTTTCTTAAAGTGAGAGTAAAAAAAATAATAGATTGCTTTTTATCCCATAAGAAACACACTTCACTCTCTATGGGAACACTGAAGAAGGAAACAGACCAAGTTTTATTGAAGCAGCAGGACCAAAGCAAGCAACAGAACTTTATAATCATTTTAATAATGAGCTTAGAAAAACACACAATTTAGAAGTCCAAACATGTATCTTTGGTGCTGATATAAAAGTTACATTCACTAATGATGGTCCTGTGACAATAATAATTGATAGTAAAGAATGATAATAAACAATAAATAAACCCATTAAAGTGAAATAAATCACAGCTATTGGGTTTATTTTTTTAATTATTTTCACCCAAGAATGAGGGGTATCCCCTTGTTTTTTTGGACATTTTCCAGGATCTGAGCGTCCCTGTGTTACTGTTCTAAAACTATTTGTTTATAATCATTTCTTATGTTTTTAATCTGACCTTTGCTTTATCAAGTGATACATTAAATAACTTCTCGATTTCTTTATAAACACAATTATGGTGCACCTAAACCCAAAAGTGAACAATTAAGAAAGGGGAATAAATATTTAAAATATATATCAAAATATTTTCTAATTTTATATTGACCGACGGTCAGTCAGTGGAATATAATGTACTAGAAGATATAGAGGAGGAAAGATGTATGAAAAAATTTAGACGCTCTTTATTAATGTTTAGTTTTATATTTTTACCAATAACACTTAATTATTTTTCGCCTTATTTAATTATTGATGGATTGGTAAATAAAGTTATTTCTGCTGCTTTTATAACTTGGTCATTGATGTTTTTTACATCATTAATATTTGGTAGGGCATTTTGTTCTTATGTATGCCCGTATGGTGGACTTCAAGTTATTACAGATGGTGTTCTTCAAAAACCACTTAAACAAATAAGAAGCTTAAGACTTGTGAAGTTTATGTTAGGAATAATTTGGATTGCAGTAATAATCACTTTTTTTCTTATTAATATCAATAATTTAGAAATCAATGTTCTTTATTTAACTGAAAACGGTGTATCAACTGATAATATTGTCAAGTTAATCTTTTATTATGTCTTAACTTTTTTATTAATTACTTTTCCAATTATATTTGGAAAAAGAGGTTTGTGCATCTATTTTTGTCCAATGTCTATCATAAATATAATTGGTACAAAAATTAAGAACCTTTTAAATTTACCCTCACTAAGATTGAAAGCAACATCAAATAACTGTAAAAGCTGTCATAAATGTAATCGTGTTTGTCCTATGAGCATAGATGTTATGAATATGGTTAAAACAGGTAAAGTAAATCATACAGATTGTATATTATGTGGTGAATGTGATCGTGCTTGTCAAAATCAAGCAATTCGTAGAGTATTTGGGAGATCGAAATGAAAATATATGGAATAAATATATTATTACTTATTATCATATTACTTCCTAATCTGCTTTATATTATTTTTCCGCCTAGGAATGTAAACATTAGACCCAAAAAACAAAAAGGATGGTTTATTGTTATCGCGTTTGAAAAAGTTGGTCAATTAGGAATCTTTATCACGCCGTTATTTTTTAAATTTAAAATAGATAACTCAATAAAAATAATGACTTTGATTATTATGTGTTTAGCTTGTATCATGTATTATATATGTTGGATTCGCTATGTAAAGCATCAATCTGATACTAATTACCTTTCGACTCCATTTTTAAAAATTCAGATACCTTTAGTCATAAGTCCTATTATTTATTTTACTTGTATTGGTTTTATATTAGAATCATGGATTATGTTACTTTTTACGGTTATATTTGCTTTTGGTCATATTCTTGAAAGTTTACATAACATTAATAGTAGAAAGGATATAGAATAATGAAAAGAATTACGAAAGATCCGCAGGAACGGCGAAAAGAAATTATGGAAATGGCTAATCAATTATTTAAGAAAAACGGATTTGAATTAACATCAATCAATCAAATTGTTGAATCATTATCTATTGCGAAAGGAACTTTTTATCACTACTTTAAATCTAAAGAAGAAATACTTATTGCGATTATTGATGAATCGATGGAAAAATATATTCAAAATATCAAAATGTTTATTGATAATGACTCTTATGATGCGGTAAGTAAATTAAATTATGTATTTAAAATGATATTTTTTAGTCAAAAGGAACCAGATGCAATTATTTTTGTAGAGGATAATAAAGATGCAATAGTACATCAAAAATTAGATGAAAAGTTTTACGAAAAAATCTATCCAATTTTTTTATCAATTATAACGAAAGGTATTAAAGAAACAACATTTAAAATAACATATCCTGAGGATATTACTCAAATATTAATGATAGGTATTAGAGGTTATATTCATTACCATATTCCACATTTTAGTGATATTAATTATGCTATATCAAAAATAAGAGTTATTGAAGAATTATTTAATAAGCTATTAGATGTTAAGGTTAATTTTATATAAAGGAATTTATATATTTCTTTAATTATAAAAGGTTTTAATTCACGTCTTATTATTATGAAGTAATTCATGATTTAGGTTTAATATAGTAGATGTGAATTTTATGACTAATAATTTACAAGGAAAAAAGTAACAATTTTGTCCCTTAACAAACACACTTCACTAATGCCATAGCTTTTTTTATGCAATTAACTATTTGTCATTTGATGTTGTAAAATGTTAATGATATAATTACACTAACATAAATATAAATCTACACTTTTAGTGTATATATGGGGGGATTATATGTTTTCACAGGAGGATAAATTTTATTGTTGGACCTCTGAACCAAGAAAGTTTAATCAGTGGAGACGTGAAAATGATCTTAAGGGTTTATTTAATTATATCCTTAGACATTCAGTATCATTTGAAAAATGGACAAAAGAGCAAAATTTAAACTTAGATGAATTATTATCTATAACACCAACTAGACATGTTTTTTACGGTAAAGCAACAAAATGGTGTTTTGTTACAGAGACAGATGGAATAAAAGATTACGCAATATATGAAACTAAACCATCAAAAGATGAACGCAAAATTATAAAATCATTTCAATATCTTCCGTACTTTAAATGGAAAAGAGAGAAAGATAATACGTGTCCATTTGTAATCAACACAAATGGAGCGGAGTTTAATGAAAATAACTTTATGGTTAATGGTTTTGAGAGTAGTCGTTCATATACTCCTGATAATATTGAAGTTGAATATATTACAAAGATATTTGGTGAATTACCATTATTAAAAATAGGAAAATATCGTTTAGCTTCAAACTTCTCAATTTTTTCAAGAAATTTAGATTTTTTGGACTTAGATCAGTTAGAGTTATTTGGTGATTCGAGTTTATGGTATCAAGGTCTAGATGTTTATTGTTCGACTATAAGAATGTTAAAATTATCAAATCTTTACGCTAACATGTTTAAAATAAAGTATTGTTTTTGTTCCCAATTAATGATTTTAAATTCAACTATTATGGATTTTGAAATATCTTATAGTTATATGAGCGATTTTGTATCAGGTATGTATATAGAGCGATCAAAACTAATTAACTTTAAACTAGAGAAAGTTGTCATTGATAATATATCAATTTATGATACAGAGTTAAATTCATTTATATATAATCCACCTCAAAAGGGTGACATAGGACCAGTTGGATTGCATCCTATATCTTATCTTAATCTGTATAAAAATATAAAAAGATTACGAATAGCTTTCGAGAATATGGACAATACAACGGAAGCCAGTAATTACTATTATTTAGAAAGATGTTTAAAAATAAAAAATTTTAAAGAGGAGTATCGAACGTTACCCCCAAAGTTTGATTACTCAGGAGGTTCATACTTTAAAATTACAAAAGATTGGATTAAAAAAAGAATAGATTCTAAACTTGCTATGTTATATTTTAGAAGAAGAACAAAACAATATTTTATTAGTATAACAAATAATGAATATAGAAATAGTAGAATAACAATGATTGTTAATCATTATTGGTCAAAATTTGAAAAAGTCTTTTGGGGTTTCGGTGAAAAGCCTTTGCGTATAATTTTTAATGCACTATTAATTATTTTATTATTTTCATTAATTTACTTTTTTACCAATATGGTTAATATTAAAGGAAATTTTATTAATTCCATATATTTTTCCGTAATTACATTTACAACTCTTGGATATGGTGATATCACACCCCAAACAAGTTTAGGTCAAATATTTGTATCTATAGAGGCTTTGCTAGGTGCATTTACAATTGGTTTTGTGATTGCAGCATATACCAAGAAATCTAGAACATAAATGTTAACATAATTAATTGGAAAATTGTAAATTTAAAAATGAAAAGAAGATCATGCAAGATAGAAGTATGTTATTGGAGGATAAAAGGATGGAAAAAACTAAAAATATTTTTGACTATGCAACTAAGGAATTATCACAAGATGCCTTCTTAAGATGGTTATTTGAAAATTGGAATTGTGAGCAATCAGATGTTCGCATGGCAAGCCAAACATTATTGAGAGAGTTTTTAGGTTTTGAAGAACAACAAGAATTTAATATTGAAGAATTATCAGCAAGAGGTCAATATAAAAATATAGACATTGTTGTTGAATGTATTATTAATAATGAAAAATATGTAATAGCTATCGAAGATAAGACTACATCTAATGAGCACAATCAATTATTACAATATAGCAAAATTATTGAAAATGATTTTAAATATTACAAGAAATTTTTTATTTATTATAAAACAAGTTTAATATTTGATGATGAAAGTAGTCGTATAGTTAATGCAAAGTGGCAAAAATACGATGTTAATCGAATTTATAATATATTCAATAAAATGAATATTCTATTAACTAATTGTTTACTAATTGATTATATTGAAAAAATTGAAGAATTAAACAGAGATTTTACAGAGTTATATCCTGAAAATATTAAGCAATGGAATATGAATAATTGGTATAATTTTTCTCTTAATCATGATTGGCAATTGGATGATATTGATATTAACATTGGCAACTACCAGAATCAATATCTATGGATACATTTTCATTTAAAGGGATATATGGGATTAAAACCATTTTTAGAAATTAGAAGTAGAGATTTTAAAAATGACTTGTTTATAATTAGAATCGAAATGTATGGAATTAATGAAGAATTAATTAATGAAAATAAAGAATTGTGGAAAGTGAATATAAATAGAAGTGAAATATTTAAAATGCAAAATAATAGTAAACAAATTGGTACTAATATTATACAAAGCCCAGTATCAAATATTAATGATATTATTAAATTTGTAAAAATTTATATTCAAGAATTTCAAAAAATTATGGAATAACATTAGGTGTTTGATTTAATTACGCTTTATTATCCCCTAAAAGACACATTAATAGACCAAGTTTTATTAAATCAGCTAGACCAGAACAAGCTAAAACACTTTATGATGAATTTAATGAAAAACTGAGAAAAGAAAACATTAAAGTTGAAACAGGCATCTTTGGAGTTATGACGGGAGTTCAATTACTTAAATAAAATAGAAGAAAATAAAATATTAATAAACGAAGGGGAGAGATAAAATGAAAAAGGTTTACATACTAGTTACTCTTCTAGTATTTTTCTTAACTATTGATTTTTTTAATTATAAGCAAAATGCTCATACTAATATCAATTCTTTGTATAAAGTTTTTGCAAATACAACGGATAATCAAGAATCTGATAATAAGACAAATAATGAAGGTAATAATAATGACAATTTACAGGATTTTTTTACAAATCCGTTTGTTGTAAGTATAGGATGGGTAATTGGGTTAGTTTCAGGAATTATTCAAATTAAATCATATTTCAGTGATAGAAAAGTTCAAGGATATTTATTTGAAAAAGCAAAGATGGAACTAAAAGGAAATTATACTAAGGAACAAATTGACGAGTTAAAAAAAGTGCTTAATGATCTGGAGAAACAAATTAAGATTGATCTTCCAAAACTAGCAAAGCAGAAAATTCGAGAAAAGCAAAAAGAAGAACTAGCTACACAAATTAGAAATTATTATGATGAATATAAAAAAATTGAATGCAATGAAATAAATAATGAAATTGTACTTGATAGTAAAATTGTTTCTGCAATACAAAGTGAAATTTTAAATAATACTAGAAGAAAAACGGAGAATTTACCAATTATTATAGGTGGAATATCGTTAATCGTTGTGATAATATTTATTTTTCCTTATGTAGAGTATTATTATCACTTTAACTTCGATTACTTTATGTTTAATTTTTTTAAAAGATTTAATTTATTCCAAGTACTAACTTATTTTATTTCTTTAATGATTATTACATATTTAATAAAGAAATTTAATTTATTTGTAGATAGATTTAAGTTTTCAATCAAAGTACTAAAAAGAACAAAATACATTATGTACATTATCTGGATAATATTATTAATTGAAGTTTATTATGAACCATACTATCTTGGTCCATTTTGGAGTATAATAGGAGCAATTATTACTTTTATTCCCTTTACTTTATCAATAATATTAAAAAATAAACTTCAAAATCTTATCTTTCGGTAAATGTATTAATATTATCCCATAAAAAACACACTTCACCCTCTACGGTAACACCGAAAAAGGAAACAGACCAAGTTTTATTGATGCAGCAAGACCAGAACAAGCAACAGTACTTTATGATCAATTCTACACAGAACTAAGAAAAACACATAATTTAGAAGTACAAACAGGTATCTTTGGTGCTGATATGAAAGTATCTTTTACAAATGATGGACCTGTGGCGATAATAATTGATTCTAATAATAAATGAATTTAAGAGGAATTTACACTTAATTGTAAGTTCCTCTTTTATGTTATTAATTTATGAATTATAATTGTATTCAGTTGTGAAAATTAGAAAATGTAATGATACTCAAATTTTAAGTCACTAGGTTGTGGCTTTTTTAATAGTTTTTAGAAATTTCGTTTAATAAGTAAATTGCTATAGAGAAATAAAAGTTCTAAAGTAAATTGATATTCCATCTATTGACCCTCCAGTTAACTGTAATGATACATTAAATTTGTAGTTAACAAAACACTATTTTAATATTTGTTAACCAAAAATAAGTTTTAAAAAGGGATGGTGAGAAAGTGTACAAAATAGGTGAACTGTCTAAACTTTGTAAGTTACCAGTTAAAACATTACGTTATTACGATAGCGAAGGATTATTAATACCAGATGAAATTGATAAGTTCACTGGTTACCGTTATTATTCGGCATCACGATTGGTCGATTGTTACCGAATTATTGCTCTAAAAGAATTAGGCTTTACACTTGAAGAAATACGAACACAATTAAAAGCCCAATCGCAATCGGATATACTCGAGCTTATCGAAAGAAAGCAGTTAGAACTTCAAAATTTTCTATTACAGACTAATTTACAATTAAGAAAACTCGATTCCATAAAACAAAATATTAAAACTGAGGGGGAAAAGACTATGTTTAATGTTGTTATTAGAAGTTCAGATTCATTGAGTGTTGTCTCAAGACGGAATATTTATCAAAACAAAGCCGATGCCTATGATGAAATTGAAAAGATAAAGAAATCACTTCCAAAAAATATAATTGGTAAGCGGTCTGTTATCATCAATTATGAAACAGAATATCGTGAAAGTAATTTTGATCTTGCTGTTTGTGTTGAAATTACCGATAACTTACCAAAGAGCGTTCAGTGTGTTGAAAGAAAAATTACTTTATCTTCTGATGTGGCTATGTTAGTTTGTAAAACTTGGGAACTTGACAATGCATACCGTGCGATGATTAAAGAACTTGAACAAACTCCATGTCAGATCATAGGGCCATTTTATGAAATATATCATGATGAGGATACTGTTGAATTAAAAGTTCCAGTCTGTCGACTATCAATTCACAATGATAGACACAAAAAAGATGACATTAATTTACCATTTTATAATGATGAAGATGCGATCGGCAAATGGAAGTTTGTTGATGTTGTACCAAGTGAAGAGCAATTTTTTTATGGACGTGAAAAATCTAATCAGGGAGTATGGCTTGATGAACTGTATATACTTCCTAATGGCGAACCATTTTGGGCAGTTAGTGGATGGACGAAAGGGTGGTTATTTACTTCAGGTGGTTATCCAGAAATAACTTATAAAAATAAATACACCATTAAAACAATCAAAGATAAAAAAATTATGTTTATTGAAATGAAAGATTATGATCATGAATCACGTGGTGGAATTCCAACAGTTTGGATTTATGAGAAGGTATCAGATAAGATATTTAAAAAAGAAGAGATACGCATTCGTGACAAAACTGATATACCTTTTGTTTTAGATAATACTGTACTGGGATCTTGGAAAGTTCGTGACTTTGTTTTAGAGGCAGAGATGTTTGATGTATCAAAACAGAACTTTTCAGAAAATGGTCTTTTCTTTAAACGTGTTGAATTTAAAGATAATGGGAGTTCAGTAGCATTGTTTGGCGAAAAAGATCCATATAAGCTATTTTGGACTAAAGGCCTTTTACTTGATAAACATAATGAGACTGTTGAAAAGTATATGATTAAAGTCATAGATAATAAAGAATATCTATTCATTGAATGGAAAAGCGGGGACTATACATTTGGAGGGAAAAAGCCATATTGGTATGTTTTTAAAAGTGAGTAACTTGCCATAAGATAATTGTTTAATCAAAAAACTTGTTTTTTAGAATATTTTTAGATATAATTTATCATTTACAAATAATACACATTGATTAATTACTATTGATTTAAATAATTAAGAGGAACAATCTTCATTTAGGAAGTTCCTCTTTTGTTTTACTTATTATTGATATATAATTATAATTAGGAAAAAATTAAACGTGATGAAATATACATCTAAAATAGAAAATTAAAATGGTGCTCGAATAGAATTCCAGTTAGGGTATGGGTTCGAGTTAAATTACGTTAAACATTAGCCAATTGATATGTTAAAATACCAATATTTTTTTTACGGAGGGGTTAATAGCATGGATAAAAATTATTATAATGCTTATGAGGTAAGATACAAAAAAGTTTATGAGGCAGGAATTGAAAGATGGGGTCATTCACCTAATGATCCTGAACTGGTAAATATTTTAACTAAATGGGTTGAAGAAAATCAATTAAGGGGTAAAAGTATCATCGAATTTGCATGTGGTGAGGGTGCATCAGGATTAATACTTTCTCATCTAGGCTGTACATATCATGGTATAGATATATCGCAATCTGCTCTAAATAAATCACGAGAAATTCTTAAAAATTATCCAAATGCAACAGTTTCGCTAATCGATATGGTTAATAAAAAAATAGAAGGTTCTTTTGATGCTGCATTAGATGTAATGGGCTTTCACATGCTTGTAGTTGATTCAGACAGAGAAAAATACCTAAAAAATGCTTATTCGTGTTTAAAAGGTGGGTCCCCTATGTTATTTTTCCGTGAATCGTACAGAATAGATGCTTATGAAGGCGAAATTGAATCATTTGAAAAATGGAAAGAAATATCAGGGGAAGATTATGACCGTTTACATAAAAGAATTGCTAAAGGTGTGGATCAAGATGTTGAAGTATATATTCCACTTGTACCAAGTAGAGCTAAAACTAAAAACGGTTATCAAAAAGAATTATCAAAAGCAGGATTTATTATTGATCATATAAAGGAGATGGATGTGAATATAAATTGTCCAAATTCTGTAACATTTTTTGTTCATAGACCAAAGGAAAATAAATAACATACTTACTTAATGCATTAGTACAATAATTAAAAATAATGTCTAATTTGAATACTAAGTTACTTTTTGTCCCTTAAAAAACACACTTCACCCTTTATGTTGACACTTCAAGAGGAAACAGACCAAGTTTCATTGATGCAGCAAGACCAGATCAAGCAACCTATTTACAACCAATTTAATGACGAATTAAGAAAAGCTCACAATTTAGAAGTCCAAACAGCCATCTTTGGTGCTGATATGAAATTATCATTTACTAATGATGGACCCGTGACAATCTTAATGGATTCTAATAATAGATAATTAAGAGGAACTACTTTTGAGATTGTTATCATGTTATATTAAGTGAAGATATAATAAGAAAGTAGGGAGAATGATGTTAGAGTTAAAACATATTGTTAAATCATATCAGGAACATAAAGTACTAGATGATGTAAGTTTAATATTTGAAAATGGGGTGTATGGATTACTTGCACCGAATGGAGCAGGTAAAACAACCTTACTAAAAATTATTACTACCTTACTATTTCCTGATAGTGGGGAGTTATATTATAATGGTCAAGATATTTATATATTAGATGAAGATTACCGGGATATTCTAGGTTTTTTACCACAAGACTTTGGCTATTATAAGGACTATTCGGTTCATAAATTTTTGAAGTATATTGGTGTTCTTAAAGGATTAAAAGGACAAACATTAGAAAATCGAATTTGTGAAGTACTTGAAATAGTTGAATTAACCGATAATAAAAAAATAAAAATGAAAAAATTATCAGGGGGAATGAAACAACGTGTTGGAATTGCCCAAGCCTTATTAAATAATCCGAAATTATTAATACTCGATGAACCAACCGCAACACTTGATATTAGTCAAAGAGTGACGTTTAAACGGATTTTATCTAAAATCGCTTTAAATGCGACAGTAATTGTCTCAACGCATATTGTGTCTGATATAGAATCAATCGCCAATGAATTTATCTTGATTAAAAACTGTAAAATTTTCTTTAAAGGAAAATATCAGGGGCTAGTTAGTCAATATCAAGATATGGTATGGGTTACTCAAATTGAACTTAGTAAAATTGATCAATTTGAAAATCAGAATTTTGTGATTAATAAAGTATTAAATAATGATTATATAGAAGTTCGGTTCTTAAGCACAGAAGAACCTAAATGTGTTGCTAAAAAAGTTCAACCAAATTTAGAAGATATCTTCTTGTATATCTTTAACTATAAACGGGGGTAATGAAATGCGGGTATTTAATGAAATAAAAAAATTATTTTTGGTTAAAGCCATTTGGGTGATTTATTTACTTCTAATCGCTTATTTAGTTATTCTTTTAAGTGATTCTTATTGGTCTTATCAAGATTTTCACGTAAATTTCGTTAATAATCATGGTGTCGGACCTTATTCAGAAGATTTAATCAATGATTATAAAACGCTAAGTAAAGAACTTGAAGAGTGTAATAAAAATAAAGTATATGACGATGAGACTTGTCAATTAGCACTAAGTGAACGATCTAAAGAATTAATGAAATTATATTCGCAAGAAGAACCAAATTTGTATTTGAATTTACCTTCCATAACAAGATCATTCTTTTCAATGGATTATGATGAAATGATAGATTCAATCGACCAAACCATAAGTGATGGAAAAAGTAGTCAAAATTATACTACAATCGAAAAAATATTTTTTAACAAAATGATTGATTATCATGAACAAAATCCAAGGAGGGTCGATTTAATAAATCACAAATATTATAATATTGGTCCAGTATTTAATCTTGCTCTTTTTAAGGATGCTTATTTACTAGTTGGGGGTTTTTTCTCTGTAATAATGATTATCTTAACGATATCCTTTACATTTTCTAATGATGCTTCTACTAATATTGACTATTTAATTCTTTCTAGTAAAACGGGAAGAAAAATTTTAAAACATAAACTCATTTCGTCGACAATAATAGCAATTTTAATTACGCTACTCTGTTTTATTCCTTTAATAGTAACTGGAACGATAGTTAATCAGTGGCACATATTATTTAATAGTAAAATGGCTGATTCAGAACTTAGTTACTGGTTATGGTTTGATTTTACAGTATTAGAGTATATTATCGCAACCGTTATCCTTTTTGTTCTAACAAACATATTTATTTCAATTTTATCTTCAATTATTTCCATCTATTCAAAAAAACTAATCAATACTATTGTTTATAATTTTGTGCTATTAGGTTTAGTAATTGGTTCCATTATCTACTTAAGTATCAAAAGGACTTTTACCAATATGACTCAACTTTTTAGAATTTTTTTAAATCATACCCCATATGGTTATTTATTAAATAATATCAATATGTTTGAGTATAACTTTTCACTTGAAAACAGTTATCTAACGTATCGAGAATTTCCATTTGTTTTTAGTGTATTCAATATAATTATTGTTTTTCTATTATGTAAATTATGTAATCGATACTACAAAAAGCTAAATATTTAAATGGGGTGAGAATTTACGAGTAATAAATGAATTGAAGAAATTACAATTTACTAACTACCATTCCTTATTTCATTTTAAAGGATTTAACTTTTGAAGATTATTTTATGGAAAAGGTCTAAAGAAGCTTGAAGAATTTAAGGACACAAGATTGAATCTATACTTCTTGACATGGACTGCGAAATACTCACGGGTATTATTACTCCAAAACATTAAAGGCAAAAGATATTGTTCATTGGTATCAAAATTATATTTCCTAAAGATGGCCCTTAGTTTATAATAAAACTAAGAGTTTTTTATATTTTTTGAAACTTTTCATTGCCTTATACTGTTATATTTAGTGGAGGGGTAGTAGCATGGAGCAATTAATTAGAGACGCACAAGCTGGAGATCGTGAAAGTTGTGAAAAGCTGATTCGCTTATTTTATAATGAAATCTATGCCTATGTTTATAAACTAACATTTGATAAAGAACTTGCTATGGATTTGACTCAAGAAGTCTTTATTCGCGTGATTAAAAAAATCAGTCATTATAAACCGAAACATGGTAGCTTTAAAAGTTGGCTTTACAAAGTTGCACATAATTATACAATAAATTATTTTAATACAAGAGATTATAAAAATCACAAGAATTATATTGAATTGGCAGAACAAATCACGACGAATATCAATCTCGATTTAACTGTTATTAAACAAGAGGATACTAAATTAATCAATAACGCTATTTATAACCTAGATAGTAAATATAAAGATATTATAATCATGAGATATTTCCAAGACTTATCGATTAATGAAATCGCATCAATATTAGAGATAAATGATAATACTGTAAAAACTAGATTACGAAGGGGTTTGGATAAGCTTAAAGAGTGTTTAGAAGGTGGTGATCTTTATGAATAATCAGAAAGTCATATTTCCAACGTCTAGTGAAAAAGAACAATCGATTCAATTTATATTAAATCAAGTAAAAACCAAACCCAGTTTATTAAAACAAGTTCGAGAATTACCAATTTCCATTATTTTTCAATCATCTTTGATAGTAAAGGCTTTGACAGTTTTAACGGTCATACTTTATTTCTTTTTAGTCGGTAATTTACATCTATTTATTTATGATTATACAAGTAAACATGTTTCAATCCTCATGATGTTTTTCGCACCGATTATTTATTTTATTCATTTAATTGATATTTCGCATTCATTTGCGGCCAATGTTTATGAATTAGAAATGACATTTAAGTATCGATATCATCAAATCATCGGTTATAAATTTATCGTTTTAACGTTTTTCTCATTACTTATAAATTTTATTTCCCTGTTAATTTATCCCATTATTGATTTTATTGAAGCTAGTACGACTATTCTTTCGAGTATCTTTATTGTTACTAGTTTTATTTACTATATTGTATTTAAATTTAAAAATCCGATTTTACCACTTGTTTTAATCTTTATTTGGACGATTATTAATGGATTATTGATTACGATTTTTAATGATAATCTCTTTAATACTTATAAAACGACTATCTATGGGATTGGGGTTATAATCGCATTTATATTACACTTCACACAATTTAACTATGTCTTTAACCATTATAAAGCAAAGAAAATAATTCACACTACATAATTTTAAGTGTATTTTGGAGTATATAAGAATACCATTTAGGTATTCTTTTTTTATAGATAAAAGATTACTTTATCCTATAACAAACACACTTCACCCTCTATGGGAACGTCCAAAAAGGAAACAGACCAAGTTTCATTGATGCGGCAAGACAGAGCAAGCAACTCAACTTTACGATGAATTTAATGAGGAACTAAGAAAAACACACAACTTAGAAATACAAACAGGCATCTTCGGTGCAGATATGAAGGTATCATTTACTAATGATGGTCCTGTAACTATTATTATAGATAGTATGAATAAATAGAATAAAACACGATTACAGTAAAATGTAATCGTGTTTTATTATAAAATTCGTAAGTTTTTATGTTCTAAAAATAGAAGATCCCATCGTATGTAATTGATTTCACTCCCTTGGGTTTTTCTAATTAATAATCTTTGACCCAAGAATGTGATTTGCCATGTTTCTTTTATACACTAACCAGTTAAAGGTCACCCCATAGTCACTGGAGAGTAATAAAATATTTATATTTTTAGTGCAAGGAATAAATAAAATATATTTTTGTTCATGTAAAGTCTTTTGAATCCAATTAATCCTATTAGTATAGGTTTGCTTAGTGGCAATCCATACTTTATTATAACAATTCCTATATAAAATCAGATATAAGCTAATTTTTAACGCAATCATAAAAAAATTATAATTTCAATAAATACAGCATATAGTGTAATAAAAATAATTATATATCGAGAGAAGAGGTTAACATGAAAATAAAAAAAGTTCTTTTATTTTTATTGATTTTAGCGCTATATATCATTCCATCTATTTTTGCACCATTTGATGAAGAATGGTATCAATCACTTAATAAACCGGTAATTACACCACCTAATCAAGTGTTTTCAATTGTGTGGACAATTATATTTGTTTTAATTGCTTTATCAGCCACTTTTACATTAACTACAGAAAAAGAGATTAATAAACGACCTTATCTAACTATACTTACAATTAATTATTTATTAATTCAGTTATATTCATATCTTCAATTCACGGTAAAAAATTTAGAACTTGCCTTCTTTGATACGATTCTAGTATTTTTTACATCATTACTCCTTTACACTATAACAAGGAGAATAAATCAAAAAGCATCCTATTTATTAATACCACTCCTTGTATGGACTTTCTTTGCGACATTCTTACAGCTAGGGTTTGTTAAACTGAATTAACAATGAAAGATGTTTATGATGTTAGAATTAAAACTGGACATAAAATTAAATAATCAATATGGTTTTGTATAAATATAAATATAATTGAGTAAATTAACATATAAAAACGTAAAGATTTTCCTCAGGAATTTCTCTACGTTTTTATTTAATATTTGACTTATTTTTTCATATGTCTCCTAATCTAAACTAAACATAATGACATTATGTCAGTTCTTCTTTTATATTTCAATTTTTGATTAATAATTATTTTTCGATGAGATTTAAAAGTTTATAAATCTATTTTACGAAGAGGTTATAAAGTATATGACTGTAAAATTAAACTATTAGAAGGGCATCTAATAAAAATTTCTATTGAAATACTACAATATGCTTTTTTTACTTTAGAATTATATTATAGGTGAAAGCACAATTTGTTAGAAACGTGTTTATAAACAACTTACTAGAGAATATTATGGTATTGAGAGTAGACGATTGGTTCTGACAGTGAATCTGTTTTAGTGTTCGTTGAGATAGAAGGTTTCATGAAATAAGTTTAGGAACAAACTCAATCGTTAACTTCCATTAAATAAAGAAATAATGATGAAAGGTAGATTAAAAATGAATATAGATTTTTATGAAGAAAATTTGGATCAATTTGATTCACCAGATGAAAGAATTCGCCCAGGGTTAGGTTTTGGTGGATTTGGTTCAGGTTTTGGTTTTTTACCTGGTCTAGGCTTTGGTCGCCCGGGGTTAGGTTTAGGAAGGCGGTTTGGATTCCCGTTTCCTTTTCTAGCGGGATTAGCAGCCGGAGCATTATTAACTCCAAGATATCCATATCCACCATATTATTACCCATATCCATATCCACAGTATTATTACCCATATTATTACCCATATCCTTATTATTGATTATAATACATTAAATGATTCCACGGGTGACTTTATTTTAAGTACTCTAACAAGAGGTAATTTATCTCTTGTTTTCTGATAGATTGATATTATAAAGCTATCATTATTGAGACAGAATATCAAAAGATGTGGTCTTCTAAAACAAAAGGAAATATTTATAACATTCTGAAATTTTAATTTGATTTTAAATACCTGCTTATATTTTTTAAAGCAGGTATTTTTGTACTAAAATGCTGTTTTTACTTTTTAAATTCAATTTGTCCCTTAAAAAATACACTTCACCCTCTATGGGAACACTGAAAAAGGTAACAGACTAAGTTTTATTGAAGCAGCAGGACCAGAACAAGCAACAGCACTTTACAATCAATTTAATGATGAATTAAGAAAAACACATAACCTAGAAGGACAAACAGGTATTTTTGGTACTGATATGAAAGTGATATGTACGAATGAAGAAATGTGAAAATTATAATAGATTCTAATAATAGATTACCCAAGAGGAACTCCCCCTAAATAAGGCAGTTCCTCTTTTATAACGAAATTATGGACCGGTTACGATAATATTGATTCTAAAAAAAGGTGAGCAAAACTCCTCAATAATTAATGTGTATCTTCAAAATAATTAATTTATTGTATAAACCCTCATTGCATTTTCATCTTTTAATTCTTATCTATTTATTGTAATATCCGTTTCTTCTTCTTTTTTATTTTTATCTCCTTTAATAGCAAGTGATATGAAACTTATATCAAATAAATTTTGAAAGTATTTTATTATTAAAGATATTAATTGAATAATAATGAAAACAAAAATTGTTGATGTAGAATAATTTTCCCCACCTATTTTTGTAAAAAAGATTTGTAATAGTATGTTTTCATAAGAAAGATTTATTAAAAAAATTATCAAATAGTATATTAACAATATTGAGATTGAATACCAAAATTTTCCGAAAAGTAATCTTTTAATTTCTGAAAAGCTTACTTTTGATTTTATAACTGAATAATATGGAATAAAACGATAATAACCAATTAAATAAAAGATTATTAACAAATACCCTAAAAAACTGAGTTGTTGAATTCCAAGTGATGGAACAAAATACACTATTAAACCTAATGCACTAGTTAGAAAATATAATAGAAGTAATACCCATGATAACCCGCTAATATAGTCAAATAAACCCTTAAATGTTGATTTTAAACCGCCATTTTTATTATACAATGTGTCTTGTACTAATGAAATTAAATAATTATTTGAAATTATTCCCACTACTATCAGTACTAAAAGTAGCGGAGTACACCAACCACTAAGAAGAATACTGTAAATATATTCAGTTGTCCGTAGTTCAAGCCAAAAATCTTCTACAACTTTTTTTTGATTGTTTAATAAAACAAGATATGTAACTACCATTAAACTACCGTTAATTAAAAATAAAAATAAAATTTTTACTAATTTTTCTCTAACTACACGAAATGTGAGAGAGAAAGTTTTTATATAACTAAAATACATTAATAATCCCCTTCCCAATAAATATATTTAATTATAACATACTTATTTTTTATAGTAATTATAATTTCTAGAAAACGTAATTTAAAATTTTCTTAGAGAGTTTCGTCTTTAATCCATAAATCATTCTCTCATAAATTTACACACATCACCCTTTATGGTGACACCCGAAAAGGTAATAGACCAAGTTTCATTGATGCATCTAGACCAGAACAAGCATCCATACTTTACAATCAACTTAACGAAGAATTAAGAAGAACACACAATTTAGAAGTTCAAACAGGCATCTTTGGTGCTGATATGAAAGTCTCATTCACTAATGGTGTCCTGTGACGATATTAATAGAAAGTAAATAAAACACGGTTACGTAATAATCGTGTTTTAGTTTTTCGCTTTTATGAATATACAATAATGTTTTATAAAAAAATATGCATATTAAAAATAGAAAATCCCACTGGATGTGAATGACGGGCCAGTGAGAATAATAAATCATAGTCTAGAAAGAACCAAATATAACAGTTCCTCTTTAAAATTCCTCTTTTTTGATTTATAATTAAATTAAGATTTATGTGACAATATTATTTGAATATTTATGCCTACTTTGTATACTAGCTATATCCTTTTGCTAGATTTGTGCATAAAAATTTTATCGAAATAAGGATGATACATATGCGAAAATACTATATCGACCATTTAAGAAACTTTGGAATATTATTATTGGTACCCTATCATACTTGTATGATTTATAATGGTTTTGAATCATTTTATATTCATGGACAAGTGATAAGAATTTGTAATGATTTTATTTTGATAACCGGAATCTGGTTTATGCCACTTTTATTTTTATTATCTGGATCAAGTTCTTTTTTTTCATTAAGGAAAAGATCTGGAATAGATTATATTAAAGAAAGATTTTTAAAATTATTTATTCCTTTAATTTCTGGAATTATATTATTAGTTCCTATACAAACCTTTTATGCTGAAAAATTTCATAATAATTATGAAGGTAATTATTTTCAACAATACGGCCTGTTTTTTACAAAATCTACAGATTTAACAGGTTATCTAGGAGGTTTTACTCCTGGACAATTATGGTTTATATTATATTTATTTTTAATTTCAATTATTGCTTTACCTATTATGCTACGATTAAAAACATCATCAAAATTTATCGATTGGTTCGTACATCCTATTCACATCTTATTATTTTTTGTTTTTCCTTTAATATTAAGTTCGGTTTTAGATATTGCTGGAAAAAGTTTAGGTTTATATTTCACTTTGTTTATGCTTGGATTTATTCTTTTTAAATATAAAGGATTTGAAGAAATATTATTAAAGCATCGTAGACTATATTTAATTTTTATGATTTTAGGATTATTCATCTTTTATTTAACTTATTATACCTTTGGATGGCAATCTGGTTTTAGTCTACCGGCAATAATATTTTCAACTTTAAGACATTTTGTAATGTGGGTGAGTTTACTAACATTACTGGGATTTGGTCAAAAGTATTTTAATTACACTAATAAACTGTCATCTTATTTCACAAAAGTTGCATACCCATTTTATATTTTTCATCAATCTTGGATAGTTTTAATAGGTTATTATGTATTTGAATTTACAAATAAATATTGGGTACAAATCTCTTTAATTATAATTTTTACAGTAGTATTAACCATTTTAACGTATGAAGTAGCTAAAAGATATTCAATAACTAAATTTTTATTTGGTATAAAGTGAAATCTATGATTGGGGTAAAAACTTTATCTCTGAAATAAAAAATAAATTAGAATTAGAAAGAATATTATTTGAAAAGATAAAATAAAAAGATCACTTCACCATCTATGGTGATACAAGAAAATGAAATAGGCCAAGTTTCATAGATGCAGCAAGTCCAAAACAAGCAACATTACTTTATAATCAATTTAATGATGAACTAAGAAAAGTACATAATTTAGAAGTACAAACAGGGATCTTTGGAGCTGATATGAAAATAACATTTACAAATGATGGACCTGTGACTATCATAATTGATTCTAATAAATAATGGGCAGGTTACAATTATCACTGAAAGTAAAATTAGATAATTATTATTTGCAAATCCACTAATCTATTAGTATAATATAATTGACAAAAGGGTTATTTTATAGGTGAATTGAATAAAATTTAAAATTAGGAGGGGTATGAAATATGGAAAGATATTTATTGTTTTTATATGAGGCTATTAATGCTAAAAAGGGAAGAACCAAGTCAATAGTAAAACCGATTATTTTTATTATGTTTTTTATTTTTTTATTATTTAGTTTTATAATACTCAAAGATTTCAAATTAACCATTTCCGATTTATGGATACTATTTGGATTTATTGCACAACTTATTCCATATATATTTATTTTTACATATTTTTATTTATATGATCGAAAATTCATCTATAATATCCAATACTGTATTAATAATTATGAAACTGATAGGAGTGGAGTTTTAAAAAGGCTTAATAAATTCAATAGGAGAAGTATAACATTTTACGTTATATTAAATTATAACTGGAAATATTTTGCTAAAAGAGCTTATGAAATTTTATTATTTTATAATCAAGAGACTTATAGTAGATTTAATGTAAATGAAACTATACTTGAAATTGATATTAATGGTACAAAATCGTATTATCAGGAAATTGATGAAGTAAATAATAACGATTTAGAAATTATTAATACTTTAATTCATCAATTTAAGGAACTGTTACAAAAATTTGGAGTGAATTTACTAAAACCAGATAAAATACACAAATTACTCTATAATAATAATTCTGAATATACTCTAGAATACTTAGTCTATGGATTTGTTGTTAATAAATCTAACTTTTTTACAAATGAGAATAAAATGTTACCATTCATTATCGATAATCAGACAATACGATTTTATGAAATAAATAATTCAACTGAAAAACCTTGTTTTTATATTATTGTTGAAATAATAACTAACTGACCTAAATGATTTATTAAAATTAAATATAATATTGTCCCTTAATAAACACACTTCACCCTCTATGGTGATACAAGAAAATGAAATAGGCCAAGTTTCATAGATGCAGCAAGACCAAAACAAGCAACATTACTTTATAATCAATTTAATGAAGAACTAATAAACACTTACAATTTAAAAGTACAAACAGGCATCTTTGGAGCTGATATGAAAGTACCATTTACAAATGATGGTCCGGTGACAATACTAATTGATAGTAAAAATTTTTAATATATAAAAAAGCACTGTATTTTATGAAAATATAGTGCTTTTTTTATCTTTTGACTAATGAAATTAAACTAATTATTAATCTTTTTTCGTATTATGGTGTACTGCTAATTGATAAATTATGAATATTATATTTCAAAGAAACTGTTTCAAATACAAATTTTGTATATAAAGTTTTGAAAAAAATGACATCTACTGAATCAGACATATAATTATTTTAATGGAAATTACAAAATCGATAATATCAATCAGCCTGATTTATTTGCACTAGAAACAAAAGAAACATTTAATGTTTTGTCAATTGAAAATTTAATAGCTGATAAGTTAACTACAATCGATCCTAATACAATTGGTTTGATGATATTGTATAATAAAGATTTGTCTTTATATAATATTTATTTGAAAATATCTTTATAATTTTCAATCTAAATTTAACTGAATAAAAAACTCACTTTTTTGAATCCAAACTAGTTTGATTAATTATTTCACAATTATTGAAAATTACTAAAAATTTATGTTATAATAAAAGGTCTTTATAAACTATGTAATGTATGATAATGTATAGTTTATTAACAATGAATTAGATTAAATATAAGTTAAAAATGAAATTAAAGTATTCAGATAGGAGTAAATAAATATGTTGAATCAATTTTCAAGAACCGCGCTTCTTTTCGGTAAAGAAGCTATTGAAAGGTTAGATAATAGTAGAGTTGCAATATTTGGTATCGGTGGAGTTGGTGGTTATGCCGTTGAAGCATTAGTAAGAAGTGGAGTAAAAACATTTGATTTATTTGATGATGATAAAATTTGTTTGACTAATTTAAATCGTCAGATCATAGCAACAAGAAAAACTGTTGGAAAATATAAAGTAGACGTAATGAAAGAAAGAATTTTAGAAATTAATCCAACATGCAAGGTAAATACTTATCAAACTTTTTTCTTACCTAATAACTCATCTGAGGTAGATTTTTCTCAATTTGATTATGTGATAGATGCTGTAGATACTGTAAGTGCTAAAATTGAACTAGTACTAAGAGCTAAAGAAGCAAATGTACCAATAATTAGCGCGATGGGAGCAGGTAACAAGATTGATCCCACAAAATTTGTTGTAACAGATATTTATGAAACATCAGTATGTCCTTTAGCTAAGGTTATGCGTCACGAATTAAGAAAAAGAGGAATTGAAAATTTGAAAGTGGTTTATTCAACAGAAAAGCCAATTCAAACCATTCAGGATGATCAAAACAGTTGTAAAACAAATTGTATTTGTCCAATTGATACAAAAAGAACTTGTGCAATAAGAAGAGATATTCCTGGAAGTAATGCTTTCGTTCCATCTGTTTGTGGCTTAATTGTCGCAGGAGAAGTAATTAAAGATTTAATTAAAGTATGCAATTAAATCTAAGTAATTACAAAAATGTAGAATAATGTGAGTTAAAGAATAGACATTTAAATACACAGTTATTTATCATTATGTTTCTTATTATATATTTGCGTAAAAATTTCAGAATATAAAATGAATAAATCAAAAAAATATTGGCTTTATATATATTAGGAGGGAAATTTTGCAACTGTAATACAATACGTAACAGTAAACTTAATTACTCTACAAGATAAATTAGAATTTGAGGTGAAATTCTATGGACAAATATACAAGAGAAGAATTAATAGAAGCACTACGAGTTGTATCTTCAACTATCAGTAAATGTGAAAAAATACAGCTAAAATTTGCGGAGGGTACCTCTCAGCACACACTCCTTAAGAACAGGATAAAAGCAATGTATATTTCAAAATCATTACTAACAGATGAAAATATTATCGATAAATATACAAAAGAGGAATTGATAGAA
>JARDZP010000147.1 GCA_029240795.1 Haloplasmataceae bacterium
ACATCATTTGTTTTACTTGCAACTTCAGCAACTAATTTTGCACCCATATTTTCGAATGCATCTTCAAGTTCGATTTCTTTTGCAATTGTAACACCATCGTTCGTTATTAATGGTGAACCAAATTTCTTTTCTAGTACCACATTACGACCTTTAGGCCCAAGTGTTACTTTAACTGCGTTAGCCAATGCATCAACACCACGCAACATAGAGCGGCGTGCGTCTTCACTAAATTTTACGTCTTTAGCCATATGTAAGTTCCTCTTTTCAAAATTTCTATATTCTTTCAAATCAATAAACTGGCCGATTTTAATGAAATAAATCAGATACAGTCATATATTCATTACCAATATAAGTATGCTTTATCCAACTACTGCTAAGATGTCAATTTCACTTAGGATTACGTAGTCCTTACCATCTAAAGTTATGTCTGAGCCGCCACGTTCTGAGAAGATGACAAAATCTCCTACATTTACTTCTAATGCTGCACGTTCACCACTTGTTAATAAAATTCCAGTCCCAATTGCAACAACTCGACCTTGGTTTGGTCTAACTTTCGCTGTGTCTGGTAAAATAATACCAGATGCTGTTTTTTCTTCTTTTGCTTCTAATTCAACTACTACTCGATCTCCTAACGGTCTAATCAAGGTATATCCTCCTTACAAAATGTAGAATTTATGATTATTAGCACTCAACACCTTAGAGTGCTAATAATCATTATTATCATAATCAATATAACCCTATTTTGCAAGTTAAAATCATTAAAATTATCTCTTTTTAGATTTATCACTTCAATGTTCTATTAATCAATTGGTTATTAATATAATAAAGAATTAATTAAAGTGAATACAAAACAGAGGTCCAAAATCGACTTCAATAACCGATTCTGGACCATCTAATATATTATTCGAAAATCATTTTAACACCTTAATTATTTCCGACAATCTTTTTATTTTTTTCACTAACCATTTCTCTAACAAGCATCGCTAGTAATATCCAAAAAATGACAGAGGTGCCATTTGATGAGTCATTTATAATCCCTTGCGCGCAGTACCCAATCATCATAAATCCCAACGAAATCAACATTACATTTTCTGATTTTTTAAATACTATTTTTATATAGTCGAAACCAATCATCCCTAAAAAAATTATAAATGCTAAAAAGGTAAAAATTCCTGTTCCAAGTAACCAGCCAAGATATAGATTGTGAGGCTTATCTATGAAAACGCCCTCTTTTTTTAAATTTTCAGCCTTATGAATTTCATATTGATTTATATCATAACCATATGTTTCTAGACCATATCCAAACCATGGTCTTTGTTTCCAGGCATTAAATCCTTGCTCCCATATATACACACGCCCAGATAAACTACCGTAACCTGCTTTATGAAGTTTAGGTAATTCAAACTTATTAAGTAAATTATTCTCTGTGTTATTACCTTTTTGATCGGTTACTTTCGTAATCGCAATCGTATGGTCAAATGGGTTTTTCTTAATAAAAACGCCAATTGATTCATTCCATACTTTTTTATTATGTGTTACTAAACTTAGGAACCCTATAAGGCTAAAAACAATCAATATAGAGCTTAAAATGGTGTTTAGCTTCCATTCTCCCCTTTTCAAAATTAAACCAACGATTAATATAATTGGAAACATCATGAATATAACAACTGCGCCACTTTTGGCAAGTGATGTTAAACATAAAATTACAGAAGAAATAGAAAGAACAAGGGATAAAACTTTCAATTTCATATTTTTCTCAAAAAGCATTATGGAAAAGTAAAGGCTAAACATAAACCCTCCTGCTCCACTAATATAATTTGGGTTTGGTAGGGTTGAAGAAATGTGTGAACCTTCACTTAATATAGAACCACTATTGGCTACAATCAACTCCTTTATCCAGGAAAC
This sequence comes from Haloplasmataceae bacterium, assembly GCA_029240795.1. Taxonomy (GTDB): domain Bacteria; phylum Bacillota_I; class Bacilli_A; order Haloplasmatales; family Haloplasmataceae; genus JARDZP01. The sequence goes on from JARDZP010000147.1 coordinate 1,906, forward strand.
GTCTAATATATTGTAGTTATAGAAATTGAGCAACCCCAGTATATTATTTATTAATAAAAAGGGAGTAGCACTAAAAATAAGGATATATCTTTGTCTTGTTGTCATTTTTATATTTAAAATAGAAAGAAATACAAAAAAATAACAAAGGTATGCTATGGCTCCTTCAAATCTATTATTGTTTCCAAACAAAGCAATTGATTTATACGGGGAAAAAAATGTGGAGATTATTATTAAGCTAATAAGTCCAAAAATGATATAATTATATTTTGATTCAATTAAATTATTTTTTGTTACTAAAAGTTTTAATATCGAACTAAAAACCAATATTAACGTCCCAATTACTAGGAAAATAAACTTAGTGTAATTGATCGTATCTGAAATTTCACCGGAATACAAAAAACGAGTATTAATAAAAGGGCTTATGTAATTAATATTATATACTCGTATAATTAAAGGACAGATAATAATCATTGCAATCACAGTAATATACATCAAAAGATTTATTTTATTTAAAAACACTTCATTCTGAATAGCTTTTTTAGTATTTTTTTTTATTTTATTCATTAGCCTTCTCCACTTTTTCGTTTGTTTCACTTAATAGGTAATCTAGAGTTTCAAAACTATCGTTTGGTACACCTACTTTAATAGCTTGATCAAGTAATAATTTTGCTAATAGATAATCTTTTGAATAAAAGGCTGCTCCACCAAATAATAAATCGAATTGTCCATCCCTTATTATTGGTGGATATTTTTCTATAGCAATTCGAAATTTTCCAATTGCACTTACATAATCACCTTGTAAAACATAGGCTGCTCCAAGATCTTTATAAAAATAAGGATCATCTATTAGTATTTTTTGAAGTTCAGTGAACTGTGAAATGGCTAATTTAGGATCATTAGATATATTATCTTTTGCTTGACTAAACCTATCAATATTTTTTTTAAAAACCTTGTCTTGTTCCTTTCCTTCAAATCTAACAAAAAAAACACTACATATACAAAAAACAATTAATCCTAAAAATATTTTTGATGTATTGTTCATAGTTACCACCTTATCGAATTAAATTAACTTTATTTTACCTTATTTATCAATATTAGGGGTATTTTTCTGAAAGTTTTTCATTACTATCAAATATCATTTTAAATAATAAGCCTGTAACTTATCCAATTTTAAAGAATCACATATTTTAATTTCCTAAAATTTAGATTCCATTGTAAAATGAGTTATTAATAAGAATTAGAGGTTCTCATGACAAATAAACATAAATGGGTTGTTATTGCCTATATATTTGGGCAATTGGTTATTCCGATTATCATTACAATCGTTTCTATCGTTATTTCTGAATTACATAACCAAGGGATTGTTGCCATTCATATTTCCCAAGGGTTAACAATGGCTCTGGCTGTCGCAATTGGAAGTTTGGTCACATTAGTAGCGACGGTTTATTTAATGAAGGAAGATATTCGCGAAGATGTTATATTTCGTGGTTGGATTACTAGAAAGCAGTTTTTATTGGCATTAGTTGGAGCTTCTATGCTTTTTTTCGCTCAAGCAATTTCTGTACTCATTGAATCCGCTTTCGGAATCACTTCAAGCTCGGAAAATACAAATG
>JARDZP010000060.1 GCA_029240795.1 Haloplasmataceae bacterium
TTTCCTTGTGTTTATTATAGTAGGTGCTTCTTCAGTACGATTCCGCACCGTGCACATAAATTCCATTAAGTCAAGTGAGATATTTTCTCTGCTATCAATTATAAACATCAAATTTACATGTATTATACCAAATATTGTCATTCAGAACAAGCTTTCTTTTTCTTTATATTGCATGCGTATGAAGGTTGAAACTACAATAACAAGTAAATATCGAAGAATTGCTTACAACAGTTCTCTAGTCTCAACCTATCTAAAAACAGCAGTTCCCTTGTCTCGCAGGACAAAAAGCAGTTCTGTAGTTTCATCACTGGCTTATATTATATGTTCCAAGCTATGCTAGGAGTATAAAAAACAAGGTTTCCAGCAATCGATTATTCCAACCGAAAGTCTGAAAACCTTTGATTTACGCTAAGGTACAGCGAAGTATTAACCAAGCAATCTTGCTTGGTTAAGTACGAGCGCACCCGCGATAACCGGAAGAAACTCACACAGTGTGCTTCTTCCGGTTATAAGCCCTTTAGATGCTATTTATTTGTCTTTGCGTGACATCAAGACAATTGTCTCAACATGGCTCGAGAGGATAGAATTGATATCATTAGCCATGCTCGTTTGTGGGAACATGTCAATCGCATTTTTGGCTGTTTTAACGTAATCCAAGGTTTGTGGAAACATGTCAATACTTTAGAGTAAATAAAATAAAAATCGATAACTACATTTCCCGCAATCTTCACAGTGTTGTCATACACAGGTTGATACATAAAATCACTTTACATATCCAAATTGCTTCAAAATTATTAGCATTTTTTTGTTAACACACCATCCCTCTGTTGATTAAACATATTCAAACAATTTTAAGAAATACCATAGCATCCTTAATATATTATCTATCTCTCAAAATAGATAAACCGAATACTAAGATAGAATACATCCACTATACATATCAATCCAGCGTCCAGATAACGTTGATGTAGTTTCAGAGCGAAATCTTGTACCACAGAAGGCAACGGAGAAACAAAATCTTTCAAGATAGAGATGACTTCTGTATCTTCATCTTTCAAAACCCTATAATCGCACCGCAAGAAAATATCATGATTCCCCTTGGCGTACAAATCTTTTTGAGCAATAGCCATATCCAGATAATCCTGTCAGCATAACAGGATTATCTGGATATGAAATTTTAAGTGATGCAGCTTTTGACATATCTAATGTTCGCGCGTCTAAGTCGATACCATCAAAATAAATACCGCATGATATCAGAAATTTCAAGGCTTCAATTAGTTTCGGAACAGAGATTTTTGCTTTCATCTGCCCTCCGTCCGCGCCTATGACAGAGGTGAGAAATTTCAGGTCGTCGAGCAATATTGATCCACTATCTTCGATGAGTTCTCCATGATATCCTATATTGAACAATATACTTTTAACGTTGTTCAGGAATGGATAGCTTACCGACGAGATGAACTAACATTAAAAGAGTGGCTTAAAAATCATAAAAAGGTAAGATTAGTCGCAAGAGATCGTGCCAGTGCCTATGCATCAGCAATCAATGAAATATTGCCAGAATGTGTTCAAGTAGCTGATAGATTCCATCTGCTTCAAAATCTTTTGGACAAGCTGAAAGAAATTTTTAAGAATGAAATTCCATCTGAAATATTCATAGAGTATGGAAAGGTCCTTGATAAAAAGCCAGAAAAGGTATGGGTTGAAAAGAAAACAGATAAAAAACAACTTAGTCAACTTAACTACGACAATACGCCACCAGTTAATTCTGATGGTATAGTGACTGTTTTTGATAGTAAAAGAAAAAAACTAGATTCTGAACAATATAAGGAGCACGCAGAAAGTAGAAAAAAAACAAAATTTAATCTATCAAATATAAAAAAGATGGGATGAGATGAAAAGAAAAAATATAAAGAAAATCGCAGAAGAATTCCAAATATCCTAATCATCAGCTAACAAATATGTGCATATGACTGAAGATGAAATTCAAAGCCTTGATAATCCAAGAGATTATAAGAAAAGAAAAACCATAATGGATGATTATATAAACATTATTTACAAGATGATGCGGAATAATATCAAAGATGACATCATTTATTACTATATCAAGTCTAAGGGGTATAATAGTAACTTAAATAGTCTTTTCGAATACATAAATATTATTGAAAAGAATAATTTTCCAAAAAGGATTCCAATGAGTCCAATGTGGTTATACGAATCAACTTACCCTGTATATGTGATCGTGATTAAAAGGAACGAACTTTTAAAGTATTTATCAACCATAAATCCCAAAATAAATAAAGACAAAATGATTCAGGAAAATATTCGAATTATAAAAGAAAAATATCAAGTTGTGGAAGAATTAGAAACAATATTTCATTCTTTTCATACAATTCTAATGGGTGAGGACCCAAATGCGTTAGATACTTTTAATGAAAAATATCAAAATTCAAAAATAAGTAGCTTTTGTGAAAGCATAAAAAAAGATATCACACCTGTCAAGAACGCGATATCTTATGAGATAAGTTCTGGATTCGTTGAAGGAAACAACAACAAATTTAAACTCATCAAACGTATTGTATACGGAAGATCAAAATTAGTCAACCTTACAAAGAAATGTCTTTTAGCATTTTCAATAAAAAAAGAAGATTTTAATCTACTCGAACTAATTTAGGGCTATTCCGAAGTCGTCAGAATAGCCCATCATAATCTCGCATTATACCCTAACCTGAGTAAGAACCTACAATGGGTATTATAGGTGCTTTATTAGACTAGTTTATTGATGATTTGGATAACAGTTTCATCAATTGTTAAGTCGTCACAATTAATAATAATGTCACTGGCTTTTTCATAAAGTTCTTTTCGTTCTTTATAAATATTCGATAGTGATCCTTCTAAATCATCTTTTAATAGTGGTCTACTTTCAACACTAGTCTTTTTAAGTCTATTAGCTAATGATTCGACAGAATTCTCTAAATAAATAACAGTACCATTACTTTTCATAAAGATGATATTATCATAATTTAAAACAATTCCCCCACCAGTAGATACTATCGTATTTATATCCACACATAAGTTTCTTAATGCATTCGTTTCAATTATACGAAAATAATCAATTCCCTTATGATTAATAATGTCTTTTATCATACCATTATAGTTTTCTTCAATTAAATGATCAGTATCAATGAAGTCATATCCTAGTTTATTAGCTAGTTTTTTACCAATTGTACTTTTACCTGATCCCATCATACCAATTAAAAAAATTAACATGTCTAACTCTCCTTTAACGATAATCAAATCTTATTTTATCATCATTTATGTAATAATATATATATGCTGTTTCGTAAACATTGTCATAACAAACGTTTAGAATAATAGTCCAAACATCATTATTTTGATCAAATGAATACTTCAAGTAGATCGTATCGCCTTCATAATTTAATACCTCATCAATTGCTAAAGTATCACTATATCCACTCAATTTTTCATAAACGTGACGTTTAGCACGTTCTTCTAAAATAAAAACATGATAATATTTATCTTTATCATTAAAAGTCTTTTTTTCGTTTAAACATATCGTAATCGATAAAATGAATATGTTTAATAGGATTAAATTTAAAAATAGTACATAGGGTAATAAATAACCTTTATTATTAATTTTATGGTGATAAAATGATTTTTGTTTCATAATTTTGATTGTTTATATCAATAAATTCTATGTTAATAAAGTTATTTACTTGTTCAAAACTAACGCTTTTGACATCATTAATATAATAGATAAATTTGTCATTACTTCCAATAATTAATGTAAATCTCGTTCCATTAATCTTATATTTATAAAGTTGACTATCTATCGTATATTGTAGATAATTTTCTCCAATGATAAGATTACTTTGATCTACTTCTTTTAAGTCGAGCTCTATTCTCGTTATCGCTGTTTCATAGACTAAAACATTAATATCGAAAGTTTTTTGATTTATATTATTTATATTATAAAAGATTTGAGTCATTAATACAAATACATTTATCATAATAATTAAAGAAAACATCAACTCTATATAACTATTGCCTTGGTTATTTAAAATAGGTTTCACAATAACTTTTTTTATTTTCATTTATACCAATCCACTCAATACAAATTTTTTCTTCATCAATTAGGAATTGATAGTTTTCATCATTTGGTAATAAAGTTTCATTTGCCTCAAGTAACATTAAATTTGCGAATAGTAATTGTTTCATATGATATTCTTCTCGATTTTCATTAATATTTCTTCTTAATTGAGATAGGTAAATCACACAATAATTAATCATGGTAATAATTATTATTAAACAAACCATTAATTCATAAAAACTACTACCTTTATTGCTTAGTCGCATTAATAATTCCACTTTTTTCATAAATATTGATTTTATATTTTATATTACCACAACTTAAATAAAAATAGTGTGAATTAACTACATTCCCATGTGTTACATCAATTATATTTTTAACAATATAAGAATTAATAACCAAACTACGATCATATTTATAATCTTTCAAAAAAACACTATATCCATTAATCGATAAATCATAGACATAGTCATTTGGTTTAAAGCGTATCTTTACAATATTATAGTTAGTCATTGAATAATGCATCGCATAATTAATATCACTTTTTAATGACTTTAAAAAATAATCAATTTTAGTTTCACAAATATTTTTATTAATTACTGGTGCTAATAAAAAGAAAGTTGATATCATTAAAACAATTAACAATTGTTCACTAATCATAAAACCACGTTTATTAAGTTTAATTAGTCGTTTCATCACTAGTTACAGTGGGTGCTACTTTTACAGCTTTTTTATTTTCTATTGAAACTTCAGTACCATCTGGACATGTTTTGCTTTTTATATAACCAGCATCAAATAATACTGTTACATTCATAGGATATATACTTTTATCAAGATAAAATGCTTGAATTTGTGAATCGACTAGGTTAACAAACGCATCACATGATTTATGATCAAGACTAGTTTTTGTTTCTCCTAGTTTCGGAATAATTAATAACATAAGCCCGGATATCATAATAACAACAATCATCATCTCAGCTAGTGTAAATCCTTTTTTATTCATTTATATTCCTCCAAATTATATATTTTGTGTAATACTAAACATCGGGATCATAATAACATAGTAGATTAATACAATATTAATCGCTAAAAGCGTAAAGATTATAAATTGGATATAATAAATTATTTTAGTTAATTGGTTATTTAGGTAATCAAAATAAATTATGGTGAAATCATCTAGAGTTACAAATAGGTTATTAGAGTTGATTCCAAGTTTAAAAAAATAAATAAAAATTGAACTAAATGCACTAAATAGCGGGATTTTATAGGTAGTGTCAAACATTGATTTTCTAATTATACCAAGGTCATAAATGCTTTCTTTTAATGATTTTCCTAATATGAATAAACTTGTTTCAAGACTGTTACCACAAGCTAACAAGATTTTTAAATTATGAGATATATAAAGGGAACGATAAGTTTTAATGACAGGGATCATATTTTGAATTGGTTTATAGATGTAAGCAAATATTGTTACTAACAACAAAATTATTCCAAGTATCTTGATTAAGTTAAAACTTATAAAAATAATCATTTGATTTTGTTCTACGTTAAAGTCAGATAATAAGGTATTTATAACAGGATATAATTTAATCCTAATAAATTCAATACCAACGATAGCCATAAAAAGTAACATGCTCGGGTACATTAACACTTTATTGATTTGATTTTTAGTTTGAATATAAAATATTAAGTAATTTTCAATCATATTGATTACATCATTTAAACGGTTAGTGGACTCACCTATTTCAATTGTCTCGTAAACAATTTTAAGAAACTTTAGTTGTTTAAAAACTTGTGCTATTGATATTCCACAGTCAAGTAGTGATTTAATTTTTGCAATTAATTTATTATTAACGTTTGTCATCATATTTAATGATTCGCTAAGTGTATATCCTCTTTTAAACAATCCATTTAACATTTTAATAAATTCATATTGTTTATAAATATTCATATTTACCTCTTTATAACTTTGTAATGATCTAAATCAGTTAAGTAATCATCAATTCTTTTATAAGTAAATGGATTTCCAGTTTTAATAAATGTTAGTGCTTGTAATACCTTATCATAAGTTAAATATTCTAAGACAATTTTTTTGCTTTCCGCTAGTGTAGTTAATCTTTGATTAGTAACTAATAATAAAGTTTGTTCTAAATCTAAGATGGGTAACCCAAATTCTAAAAAACGATAAATTGCTTTTAGACAATCATTAGCGTGTAGGGTGCTGATTACTAAATGACCAGTTAAACTTGATCTTATTGCACTTCTAGCTGTATTTACATCTCTTATTTCGCCAATAAATATCACATCTGGATCATGACGTAAGATTTCTTTTACGCCAACCTCATAATTTACGCCGGCTGATTCATTGATTTGTAGTTGAACTAGACCTTGTTCGTAACGTTCTACTGGATCTTCAATCGTAACAATTGATAATCCTTGTTGTTTTAAATAATTTAAAATGCTGTAAGTTAATGTTGTTTTACCACTTCCAGTTGGTCCTGTAATTAATATTAGTCCACTATTTTGGGTTAAAGAATTAAAAAAAATCTTTTCTTGTTCACTAAAAAGTAATAAATCTGCAATTTTGTCACTAAATTTGTTGTTATTTACCCTTAAAACAATACTTTCAAAATTTCCTGAAGGTAATGTTGATACTCTCACTCGATAACCATCAATTGTCATCGCACTTGATTGAGGACTTTTAGAAGTATTTAAATTCATATTACTTTTATACTTGATAAATAAGATTAACTTTTGATAAATATTAAGTTCAATCATTTTGTAATTTTCAAGTGATTCATTAATGCGCATTTTAATGACACAAGTTTGGTCATCAAGTATAAAATGAATATCTGTTGCTTTCTTGAACAGAGCGTCATTAATTATAGTTTTAATAAAATCATGCACATTTTTCTCCTTTCTGTCCTCTTTTTTATATACGACAAATTCAGCTATTTTTACAATATAAAATAAAAAAAGTACTTAAAAAAGTACAAAACTGTTATAATATAGTTAATATGTGCTTCCTGTGAGTGCTGAATATTCCTCTTCATCTAAATGGTAATTTATAAGTCATTAGTATTTAATGGGTGTGAATCACTACAACGAAGGGAAATTACTCCACGTTGTTATCTTAATGAAGCAATAATGTTTTGTGTAATCTTAGACAAAAGCAATCGATCCGAAAGGGAAACCGGAAACAATTGAGCCACGAAATATTATAAAATTTCAAGTGCCGATACGGTATAATACGTTACAGGTTATACCTAGAAATAGGGCTTAGCGTTTAATCTTCTAGATAGTGTTTGTATGCAATAGCAAGTCAGGCAAATGTGAGTTAGGAAGTCAGTTTGACACGCATTAGTGAAGTGCTAGATAATTCCAATGGAGCGAAGGGGTTAGAATTTTATATTGTCTTAATATATAATTAGTAGTGAATCACGCACGTACGTTTCTTATAGGGTGAGGTTCCAGTGATGGGGCTGAACTACTTAATAATTTAAAAGGAGAAGTAATGTTAAAGAGAAAATATTCTAATAAACCAGACTATAAGCATACCGCAAAATATCAAGCAAAAACCGAATATGTAAATAATCCTGATTTTAATGGTTATGTCACTATTTTTCGTTTTGATGAAGTTCAGAAACCATTAATCACAACCTACAACCATAAAGAATATTGTTTAGCTGACTCTGGTTATATTTGGTTACAAACATTACCAACAAATGAAAAATATTGTTTAACTACGCTTATTGACAATAAATTAAATATTATTGAGTGGTATTTTGATGTAATAAAAAATCAAGGATTAATAGATGGTATACCCTACTTTGATGATCTGTATCTTGATGTAGTAGTATCTCAAATTAACTCAACCTATTTACTAGACGAAGATGAATTACAAGATGCTTTAGATAAAAACATAATCACTAAAGATGACTACAATAATGCCTATATTGTAGCTCATGATATTATCGAAAATAAAACAAACATCGAACATTTAATTAATTTTAGTTTTAAATATTTACATTATATGTTAGAGAAATTTGAATAGATATTTATTTAAAGTTTAATAAAAAAAACGTTTGAATTCAAACGTTTTTTTACTTGTAATCTACCGATTTTAAATTGTATTTCAATATCTTTTGCGAATTATGTAATACTTTCTTTAAGTATAACATTTATTAAAAGATTTAACTAATCACCATTCCTAGTATTAACAATAATAAAAATAAATAAACCAAGAAATAATGTAATGTAATTTTTGAAAGAACTAATACATAAATTCCTAAATTAAATTTATTATAGGTAGAATATATATAGATTATAAACAATAAATTTTATTATAATACCTTCTTATTTTTTTACAATTTCATTAATCTCTTCACATAAAATATTGATTTCTGCTTCAGTTGTTTCATTTCCTAAAGTTATTCTTAATGTACCATTTATATAATTATCAGAAACGCCTATCGCTTTAATTACATGAGAGGGTTCTATTGAACCCGAATTACATGCACTACCTGTAGAGACACAAATACCTTTTTTATTTAATAAATAACACATTAATGAACCATCTAAATCTTTAAATGAGAAGTTTAAATTACCAGGTAATCGATTTTTTCCTATATCTGGACCATTAAGTTTAAGACTGGGTATACTATTTTTTAATTTATTATATAGTAAGGTAGCTAAAGATCTTTCGTGGTCATTCTTTTCTTCTAGATTAACTCTTGAAAGTTCAAGTGCTTTCGTTAATCCAACTATATTCGCAACACTTTCGGTTCCGCTTCTTTTGCCGTTTTCTTGGCTACCACCATGGATCAAGTTTTCAATTTCAACACCATTTTTTATATATAATAGTCCTACTCCTTTAGGTCCATTAAATTTATGTGCTGAAATAGTTAGTAAATCAACATCAAGTTCTTTTAAATCAATTTGCATATGACTTACTGCCTGAACAGCATCAGTATGTAATAAGACTTTTTTTTGCCGACAGATTTTACTGATCTCTTTAATATTTTGAATTGTCCCTATTTCGTTATTGGCATATATCACAGAAACCATGATCGTGTTGTCGTTTATAAAATTTATTAATTGATTTATGTCGATAAATCCACACTTGTCAACATCTAAATACCTAACAATATAACCCATTCTTTCAAGAAACGCACAAGCATGACTAACCGAATGATGTTCAATTCGAGTTGTTATAATTTCTTTTTTATTACTTTTAAAGGTAATACCCTTTAATGCCCAGTTATTTGCTTCACTCCCACCGGATGTAAAATAAATTTCATTAGCACTAGCGTTTAATAATTCAGCGACTTTTTTTCGACATGAATTAATGACTTTTTTATTATGAATCGCATTATCATATAATGAAGATGGGTTTTCATAATGATTTAGTAAATAAGGAAGCATTGACTTATATACTTCTTCTTTTAATTGAGTTGTAGAAGCATAATCAAAATACATTTTACTCATCTCCCAAAGAAATCACGCAATCAGGCTCTTTAATATCTAAAAAATGAAAATACTCTTTGAAATCACTAACATTTATCTGGTTTTTGTTTTTCAAATTGGTATGATTTAATAATTCATCAACAACCTTTTTAATCACAAATGATTTGTGTATGATACATGGATCATCATCATTAAAGATTTCTATACTTTTTTGAATGATATAATCTTTTTTAATGGGTATATCTAAAATGTTACCTTTAAAGATAACCTTACCATCTTTTGTTTTTAAGACAATTTTATTATTCATCTTCTCCATCCTTATGTTTTATTCGTTTGTCCATGATTAAATTTACTAGTATAAAGATAACAATAATAAGTACTATTGTAGTAATGAACCATCCTAATCCAATTAAATGAATGATTAAGTCAATAAAATCAAAATAATAATTTAGATAATAAAGTGCAATGACTAGAAATAATGTTGCATTTAATAGCTTAATTATATGCATTCTTTTACGAATAAAATCTGATGTACCCATGATTGATTTAGAAACGATTGCAATGACTGCTACAGCTATTAGTGGCAGAACAAAAACGAAATTATATAATAACAAATATAATACTGATCTTATATCAAAAGATTCACTAAAGTGGATCATTGAAGTGATAAAAGCTAAATACACTTGTCCTGTACATAAAAACTCAGTTAAAGAAATAATAAATCCTAAAGCAAATGTAATTATATAAATTAAAGGACTGTCTTCTTCTAGTTTTTTAGTAAAGATTTTCATAATTTTTTTGTTATATTTATGAATTACCTTAGGCAACTGTACTTTAATTTTTTCATATTTTTCATTTTTAGAAACGTAATAATCATACATATTATAGATAAATAAAACTAAACTTAAAACAATAATTAAGATATTAAAATAAAGAATAAAAATGGATCCTTTAAATAAATGTAGAACATTAAATAATACAGTACCAAGTAAGAAGTAGGATATAAATAATGCAAATATATAAGTTAAACTTACATTAATTAAAATACTCCGTTTAGATGTAAATCCTAGTAAAGAGATAAATAATAATAACATAGCCATAGCGCATGGATTTACCCCATCAATTAATGCGAAATAGATTAAAGCAAATATACTAAAATTATTCATATTGGAATCTTTTAAATCTTTAAATTCTTCACTGGCTAACCCATGAATAGTATAATCTTTTATATTTGGAATAATATCTTCACCGTGAAAGTAAGTTCCACCTACAAAAAGCATGGGTGTTGACCGCTTTTCTAAGGGAACATTATAAGTTTCCACATATTGATAAAACAGCTCTCCATTTTTTGTAAAATCAAATTTAGTAACTTTAATATCATATTTTTCTAAAGTATCTACATATGGAGTCGTTTTATTGCACGTCGAACATAATGTCACATAAAAGTAAATAACCTCTTTATCTGATTCTGATTCAGCGTTCGCAGTTAAATTTAGATTGAGAAATAGCATTGTAAATATTATTAGTGTTGTTAAAATTCCTTTTTTCATATTCTACCTTCTTTTTCCTTTTATGCATTATTTTAATTATAGTTAAACAAACTTAAATTGTCAATAATATCATCATTCTCTGTAAAATTTCATATAAATTATTATACAAAAGTATTTATATCATCTATATATTCATGATATAATTAAATTATAGTTAGATAAAATTAATTATCTTCAGCGTATATAAATATAAATTAAGATTTATATGGAGGTAATTATGTCTGAACTATTATCAATAAAAAATGACCTAGTGTTTAAAATGCTTTTTGGAAATGAAAAAAACAAAGATTTACTCATATCTTTTTTACAATCTGTATTAAAAATGGAACCATCACAATTATGTGATTTAATTATTTCAAATCAAGAATTATTACCAGAATATAAAAAAGATAAGCTAAGTATATTAGATGTTAAAATTATTTTGAAAACTGGTGAATTAATCAATATTGAAATACAAGTAGCGCCCTATAAATATATGGAAGATAGAATAATTTTTTATACTTCAAAAATGATCAGTTCGCAACTATCATCAAGTGATGATTATAAAAAACTTAAAAAATGTATAAATATAACTATATTAGACTTTAATTTAACAAAATCAAAAAAAGCTCATTCAATCTACAAAAATGTGGAGATTGAAGAATATATTCAATTAACTGATATTACTGAAATTCATATACTAGAATTAAAGAAAATAAATCATGCTGATCATGATTTATTGAGTTTATGGTTAAGATTTATTAATACTAATAACAAGGAGGAGTTATTAATGTTAAGTACCAATAACGAATATTTTAAAAAAGCTTATGACGAAATTGAAAAACTTAGTCTAGATCCAAATGCGAGAGAATTATATGAAGCAAGAGCTAAGTGGTTGCGGGATACTATATCAAGGTATAATGAAGCTGAAGAAAAAGGTTTGGAAAAAGGAATGGAAAAAGGTATAGAAAAAGGAATTATAATGGTTAGAAAACAGATCGCATTAAAATTATTAAATGCTAATATGGGTATTAATTTTATAAGTGAAACAACTGGTTTAACTGAAACAGAAATACTTAATTTAAATAATTCTAAAAATTAAAATATTTCGTCTTTGTTAAAGAATAATTGTAGATGGTCATATTAAATGATATTAATTTAACTGAATATGTTCAAATTAAAAAATAAATAGTTACACACTATGTATTAAATAATGTGTAACTATTTTTTCATAAGTCCCAATTCATTATTATTTTTTCATATTGAGAATATAAATTTGAAGTAACAAGCCAAATGAACCACTTAATATCAGTAAACTTAATAAGTGCAATATGTAGATGATATCTTTCAGTGACAAAAATTAATACAAAAACCGTAATTGTTAAGCATAATGAAACAATTACACATATAAAATGAATAATATTTTCATGTTATTCACATTTCTACATGATTATTATTACTTTGTTTTTTTCTAATAGAAATAAACGATTTAATTTTTTGAAATAAAAGCCTAATATTTAACCGTAAGCAATATAATTTAAATGAACAAAGCCTACTAAATCACTTACATCTGTATATTTAAAAACAAATTTTGATCCTATAAATATAAATGCACCAGAAACAAGAAAAAAATAACAACTCCTATTGATATAACTAATATTACAACAGCAAAATTTTAATCTTTCAATTAAAGTTAATGGTAAAAAGATTAAGTGTAATGTGTTGTAATAATGTAAAAAAATAAACGCATTTCTGCATTTATTAATCTATCTAATATTAGGATTACTGCGTTTTTCTTCACCTATTGTAGTTTCGTCACCATGACCAGGATAAGCTACTGTATCATCTGGTAATTTAAAAAT
>JARDZP010000061.1 GCA_029240795.1 Haloplasmataceae bacterium
GATATAGCGAAGAGGAAACACCTGTTCCCATACCGAACACAGAAGTTAAGCTCTTCAGCGCTGATGGTAGTTAACGCGAGAGTAGGTCTCTGCCAGGCAAAATAGAAAAGGTATCAAAATGATTTTGATACCTTTTTTTCTATATTGTAAAAAATTATATTATTATTGTTTGATTGGTTAAATAACTAAAGGCTAGAATTTAATTCTAGCCTTTTGGTTTTTATAACAAATTCTTTTTATATATTTCAACTAATCCATCATAAATTAAATTAGGATCTGAAGTGATTTTATGATTACAGTGTGGTGTAATATATTTAGAAAGACCACCCGTTGCGATAACAAAACATTTTTTATTAATTTCTTTTTCAATCCGTTCTATCATACCATCTAGCATTGATGCAGTTCCGTACACGACTCCAGATTGCATACAAGCAACAGTTTCTCTTTCTACTACGCGTTTAGGTGCTTTAATATCTATGTGAGGTAATAATGCTGTTTTAGTAACTAATCCGTATAAACTAGTTTCTACACCTGGCATTACTGCTCCCCCATAAAATGTATTATTATCTACTAATGAAATTGTGGTAGCAGTTCCCATATCGATAATAATTGTTGGTTGTGGATATTTAATTATAGAACCAACAGCTGAAGCTACTAAATCTGCGCCAATTTCTTTTGGATTATTTAATTTTATATCAAGTCCTGTTTTAACACCAGGTCCGATTGTCAATGGTTTAATATTTAAATAATCATTACTATAACTTTCCAAGTTATAAGTTATAATAGGAACTACCGAACCTATTACTACTGCATCTATTGTATATTTTGAAATTAAATTGTTTATAATAATTGCATATTCGTCCATCATCTTATTGATATCAGTTTTTATACGAAATTCATGAATGAACTTTTCATTTTCATATATCGCAAAACTAATATTACTGTTACCTACATCAAACAACAATAACATTGTACCAACTCCCTAGTTATTCATTTAATTCATTAAGTAAATTATCGTTTCCTTTTTGATTTAATTGTTTTAACGCTGCAACTATTGGTGTTGCTACAATAGCACCTACAACTGCTTCTATAGTAGATACAGTTGCCAATATTCCAACAGCCCAAATAATTGCTCCAGATAATCCTGCTTTTGATAAGTCATTTGAATAAACAAATGCTAGTGTGCCTAATACAAGTACAGAATGAACTAATGACCCCAATATTGCCGTCACAAATGTTAAAACGTAATAGTTTTTAACAAAGTTGCGTAGACTAGCATAAATAAGATAGGTTAAATAAGCAAATATTATACGTGGTAATACAGAAATAATCGGGTTTTGAAAGAATATTGTAGTTGGACCAGGTCTTAAATAAGATATTACCAAACTAACAATACCAAACATTAATCCAGTTAAAATCCCAAATCTTCTACCAAAGTAAATCACAGCAACAAGGACTGGAATATGAAGAATAGTTGCATCAATAAATCCTAATGGAATAAACCCAAGCCAAGGTACCCAACCCATTATTATGATAATAGATAAAAATACAGATAAATAAACAAGTTCATTAACTTTTTGATTTCTCATCAAAGAATCTCCCTTCTAGCTCTTTTACAAGATGCCGTTAAAATATAATAATTTTTACTTGTCTGACTTATATTATTAATATCAGCAAGTAATTTTATTTTATCATATAATAATAATAATTTCAAAAGATTAATTACCCGTTTTATCTATAATATGATAAAATCATATTATAATATTCTTAAATGTTTCAAATGACACTTAAATAAGAAAGGATGATATATTGGAAATTGTTCAAGATCAAAACAAAATGAAAGAAATTTTAAACACATTTAATATTACGGAAGTTAGTGAATTTAGAGATGCATTTCTGTCCTATCATCCTTTTGATTTAGCTGGGGCTTTTTTAGAACTCGATGTAGAACAAAGAAATAAAGTATTTATTAGTTTATCACCAAAAGAATTAGCTCCAATTCTTGTCCATATAGATATTGAAACATTAATTGATATTTTAGAAGATATGAATTCTATTTATGTAGCACAGATGCTAGAAGAAATGGATGTAGATGATTCAGTTGATATTTTAAGCCAAATTGAGGACCGAGATATAATTATCTCATATTTATCAATAATGAATAAAGAACATGCAGCAATTATTCGTCAATTACTTCAATATGATGAAAAAACTGCTGGAAGTATTATGACAACAAATTTTATAAAGATACCTCAAGATTATGAAGTAAAAAAAGCAATGAAAAAGTTAATTGAAGAAGCAAATGAAGCAGAAACTATTTATACTTTATATATTACTGATGATAAAAAGGTTTTAGTAGGAACACTTTCTTTAAGAGAGTTAATCCTTGCCAAAGCAGGAGTTATTATCAAAGAGGTTATGAACGAAAAAGTTATAAGTGTTGAAGCAAAAGCTAGTCATGAAGAAGTAGCTGAAATTATGCGAAATTATGACTTTAATACTTTGCCTGTAGTTGATTTTCAAGGTCATATGATAGGTATAATAACGATCGATGATATTATAGATATCATTGATGAAAAAGCAAGCCAAACCTTCTCTAATTTAGCTGGGGTAGAGATTGACAATAATATTGAAAGTAATGCACTTCAAAATGCTTTAAGTCGATTGCCTTGGTTAATCTTATTATTAATTTTTGGAATGCTAAATTCTAATTTATTGAATTTATTTAAAGACACATTAACTCAAATAGTTTCTCTATCGTTCTTCTTACCCTTAATTGCGGGGATGGCGGGTAATACTGGTACTCAATCATTGGCTATAACAATTAGAAAATTATCATTATTAGAATCAACAAAAAAAGGGATAATTTCTCACGTTTTTAAAGAAGCTGTGACTGGTCTAATCATCGGCATAGTTACATCTATTGTAGCATTTATCTTAATTTGGATTATCTATGATATTGTACTAGCAATCTTAGTTTCAATAGCAATTGCGGTTTCTTTAACAGTAGCTACTACTGCTGGTGCACTAGTACCACTCATTATTGTAAAATTTAAAATTGATCCAGCTGTGGCAAGTGGACCATTTATATCAACTTTAAACGACTTAATAAGTATGTCGATCTATTTAGGACTAGCAACAGTATTTATTAATCACTTTTTATATTAAATAACAAGAATATAGTGTAATTAACCACCTTATTATCATATATTGTTAATAAGGTGGTGTTTTTTATGAAGGAAAATAAACCAATTTTATTTATTAATAGTGCATCAACTAATAATTTTTATCAAAAAAATCAATTTGAATATGATAGTCGAAAAAAAAATAACAATTATCTAATCAAAAAAAATACTCAAAAAATTCAAGATGTGAATGTTAATAGAGAACAAGAAAAACCAATAGTAGAAACTGAAAATAACTATATTATTAATGAGGAACAAAATACGGTTGTAGAAAATATAGAAGTTAGTGAACCTATTCAAAATGTTGAAAGTGAAACTACTTCTATTGAAGTTGTCCAACAAGAAGAAGATATTCAAATTGAAAAACCTTTCGCTAATAAAATTAGATTATTAACTAAAAGGGCGTTATTAAATCGATATGTATTAGTTGCGATTGTTTTGATAGATGGTGAAATTGAAGGATTATTTAAAAATTCAAATAATACAAATATTGTGTTAGAAACTAATGGCGAAGATAATAATATTTCAATTGATGAAATTGAAGATATCCGAATTATTAGAGTATAAAAACATTCTATTACTATAAATGAATATAGTAATAGAAAGTAAATTAAATATTAATCATCAAAGCATCTTCCTAGGTTAATAAATGTATCATCAAAACATTGTATGCATACGAAATCGTTTAAATCAACAGTGCAACATGCGCAAGTAGCAACAAATCTACTACGTCCACTACCTCTTCGAGGTAATAAAGCACGTAAAACTGCACAGCATCCTTGAACGCTTTCAACCCTGAATACATTAGCTCTATTTGGTGTATTATTATTGTTATTACTATTAACTCTTGTTGTTGGTCTTGTATTAGTAGAAGCTGCGATATTTGTTACTCGATTAGTAGAAGATCCTCTTACATTATTATTATTAGTATTTTCCAAATTATTTATTTCAATATTAAAATTATCAAGGTCAAATTCAGGTTGTAAATTATTTATTAATGGTGTATCATCGTCAACTACAATTGCTAATCTATCACCATTTGGTAGATATAAACTAAATGGACGAGTATTAAAAATTCTTCTACTTCTTACATTATCGCCTAAATTTGGAGCATTACAGCCCAAACATGATTCTTCTAGTAATGCTTCTTTTTGGATTTGGTCAATTCTTTCTACTTGTCTACAAATACAACCCATTTCAGGTCTTGGAGTAGGTGGTGTGGGGCGTGGACGGTTACATCCAATATCTATAGCCATATAATTCCTCCTTTCTATATAAAATATGTTGAAACATAAATTGTGTATAGACTTTAATAACTTTTAAAAGTAGTTTATATAAATAAAAAAAGCTAGGCAAAGCTAGCTTTTTTATCTAATTCTTTTTTTCATTTTCTTGTGTTCAATACCTACTTCAAAATACATTTCTCCAAATGGTTCATAGTTTAAACGCTTATAAAAACTGAATGCTCGCAATTGGGCTCCTAAATGTATTTCATTAACATCAGAGTGATCAATAGCATAACTTTCGATTGTTTTCATAATAAGTTCACCAATTCCTTGGTTTCGATAATTTTTTAAGACACTAACACGCTCTATAATACCTAAATTATCTAAAACTCGAAATCTTGCTGCTCCGATAGGTTTATTTTCAGTATTATATACTAAAAATAATACTGCATATGTATCATATAAGTCTGTTTCATAGTTTAGTGGTATTTCAAATTCTTTAACAAATACTTGATGACGGACGTAAAAATTATCAACTATTTCCTTTTGAGTTTTACAAATAATGCAATTCAAATTAATCACACACCTTTTTATAGAATAAATGATAATATTAGTGTTACTGTACCAGCAAACAAACAATAAATTGAGAAATAATTTAATTTACCCTTTTTAAGAATATTAACAAAGATTTTTAAAGAAATATAAGTACAAATAATAGATGTTAGAAACGCAATCAAATATAAAATAAATTTTTCATTTGTCAGTTTTTGAACCTTAACTATTTCGATGATATCAAGTAAAGCAGCTCCGAGCGCGACTGGGATGAATAATAAAAAGGAAAATCTTAAGGATTTATCGATATTAAATTTTCGATATAATCCCATAGATACTGTCGAACCAGAACGACTAATTCCAGGTATAATGGCTAATGCTTGAACCAAACCAATGATAATAGCGTCAATAACTGTTATATTCTCTTTATCTTTTGTTCCTTTTTTGATTCTATTAATTAAAAACAAAATAAAACTTGTAGTTAATAATGCGATTCCAACAGTTAGTAAACTTGTTAGATACTTCTCAATAAAGTCTTCTAATAATAATCCGGCAATTGCTGCTGGTATTGTAGCAATTACAAGGAACCAAACATACTTAAAATCACTAACTTTTGATTTATCTTTTTTGAGTAAATATTTAAAAAAATTTAAGAATAATTCTTTTATTACATTTTTATAAAAATAAATTACTGCAATTAAAGAACCTAAATGAAGTAAAATTTCAAAAGATATATCATTTTTAGGAACATCAAGATTAATTAATCTTTTAATAATTAATAGATGTCCACTAGATGATATAGGTAATGTTTCTGTTAAACCTTGTACTGCACCAATAAAAATAAATTTAATAATTTCAATAAGTTTTTCCAAACTTTTTCCCCCGTTCAACAACTTATTTAATTATTAAATACATATTAGGTACATAATAATATTATAACTAATATTACCAATAAATTAAAGATTTTCCAAAAATTAATTTATTTATTTTAATAATAACTTTATACACCTTTTAATACGTGATATAATAATACCAAATATGAATAAAAAGGTAGGTGAATACTTAACAATGAATATAGCATTAATAGCACATGATAAGAAAAAAGCAGAAATGGTAGAATTAACTAAAAAATTTGAAGATGTGTTTGCAAGACATACTCTTTTTGCTACCGGAACAACTGGACTTCATATTATGGGAGAAACTAAATTAAAAGTCAATCGAATGAAATCTGGTCCTTTAGGCGGAGATCAAGAAATTGGTGCTTTAGTAGCAAATCATAAAATTGATATTGTTCTCTTTTTAAGAGATCCACTTACAGCACAACCTCATGAACCAGACGTTAGTGCCTTACTACGTTTATGTGATGTTTATAATGTTGCTTTAGCAACTAATATTAATTCAGCTTATAGAATACTAGATAGTATTAAAGATGAAATTTAAAGGTGAGTATATCCACCTTTTTTTATATTCGCAATGAAAAGTTATTAATTTATAATTCCATTTAATAAGAAAAATGAGTATAGAGGTTTAATTTATGAAATATCAATGTAAAATTGAGATTAATGAAAACTTAGAACGAGTAAGTAATTTATATCAAGACGAAAAGGCTAGGTTAAAATGGGAAAAAGGCTTAGATGAAATAGAAATGATTAAAGGTGAACCAAATATACCTGGAAGTAAAGCAACACTACATTTTAAATTTGATAATTCTCAAATGGAGATGACTGAAACTATAGAATCTAATGATATGCCAAACTCTTTAATTGCATTATATGAAGTTGAAGGTGTATGGAATCGATGTGTAAATCAATTCTCTGAAAAAGAGGGTATCGTTTCATGGGTGATGGAAACTGAATTTATTTTTAAAGAAGAAATGAACATTCCTAAACAAAGTTTTATCAATCAAACTCTAAAAGGAATGGAAGCATTTAGAGAATTTGTTGAAAGTGAAAAAAAGATATTATCAGTTTAGATAATATCTTTTTGATTTTATATCTTTCCAATACTAATACCATCAAGACTAGTAATAGCGAGTACCGGATTACCTTGAAAGTTTTTTACCCAAATAAGAAAACCATCTTCTACTCTTATAAAAACACCACAATCAGGATTTCCACCGGCAGGTAATACATGTATTTGATCACCTTCGACTAGACCACTTAGATTATAAATTAAACTGCTTCCATTTGGATTAAAATTCATTAAAATCACCTCCGAATATTTGGTTTCATTCAATAGTTCATATAAATACAATATCTCATTATCAAAATATGATGAACATAGGTTATTTGAAACAAAACTAAGGTAAATATTTTTAAAAAAATACATTTATATTTTTGCCTAAAAATGTTCATTTTTTAAATATAGT
Organism: Haloplasmataceae bacterium; assembly: GCA_029240795.1. Lineage (GTDB taxonomy): Bacteria > Bacillota_I > Bacilli_A > Haloplasmatales > Haloplasmataceae > JARDZP01. Next base: position 7,332 of record JARDZP010000061.1, read on the forward strand.
GAATATAATAAAACAAAACCTTTCATCATAAAAGGTTTTGCATACAAACAATGGTCAAATCTTAGTCAATTAAGGTTTGACCTTTTATAATCTACTAATTGTAATTCTAGTAACGTTATTTACTACTCTTACCCAAATTAAGATTCTACCTACTATTCTTATGAATACGCCAGAAATGAAGCACCACTTGCTGTCATTACTAATATAGAATCTCCTTCTCTAAATATAGAAGTACTAATATCCGAACCAAAATCTTCTAAATCAACTTTATTAATATTGTTCAATCTTTCTCCTCCGAAGTTTAATACTATATTAATATATTGAAACGAATATGTAAATGTACAACGTATGATAAAATGTATATATTTATTGATAAAACACAAATATGGGTTGAAAAATTAAAAACAAAACCCTATTTTTCAATAGGATTTTGCATACAAACAATGATCGAATATGAGTTATTACAATTTACTTACACTAATACCAAATAAACTAGTAATTGTTAAATCAGGAGTTGCACCGTTATCTCTTACCCAAATTAAGAAGTTACCTTGTACTCTAATAAATCTACCAGTATCGTTTAAACCACCTGCAGAAATAACACGAATACGATCGCCTTCATCTAAACCATTTAATGTTTGATTGTTCACTATATCACCTCACTTCCTTGTTAATAGTAAATGCGAAAAATAAAATTATGCATAGGTAAATACTTAATAAATAGAAAAATGTACTTATATATTGAATAAATACCCTATAAATAAGTAACAAAATCCTATTTTTCAATAGGATTTTGCATACAAATAATGATCAAATATGAGTTATTACAATTTACTTACACTAATACCAAATAGACTAGTAATTGTTAAGTCAGGAGTTGCACCATCATCTCTAACCCAAATTAAGAAATTATCTTGCACTCTTATGAATCTACCAGTGTCGTTTAAACCCCCAGCAGAAATAACACGAATACGATCGCCTTCATCTAACCCATTTAATGTTTGATTGTTCATATTTTCACCACACTTCCCTTATTAATAGTAAATGCTAAAAGAAAAACTTTGCATAGGTAGATACTTATAAAATCAAAAAATATACTTATATATTGAATAAATATCCTATAAATAAAAACAGAATCCTTTTTATTTAGGATTCTGCATACAAACAATGTTCAAATTAGAAAATAAAATTAATTATAACTTACTTATGCTTATACCTTGAAGACTAGTTATTGTTAAATCTGGTGTTGCACCATCATCTCTAACCCAAATAATAAAATTACCTTCGATTCTAATAAATACACCTGTATCGTTTAAACCACCTGCTGAAATAACACGAATACGATCGCCTTCATCAATACCAATCAATCTTGTTGAATTTGAGTCATCATTAGTTGTCAATGGTTTATATCCCACATAATTCACCTCCTATTTTATACTATATATAATGCTTAAAACTTATAAAATGAATAGGTAAATCTATAGAAATAACAAAATTGTATGTATATAGATAAATATTTAGTCTAATAATGTTATTTTTATAATGATTTCTTATATAAGTCATAAAATATAAATATCTAAAATATTTTATATTTTACTTGATATATTATAATAAAACGATAAAATATAAATAGGAAGGAATGAAGATATATGAAGAAAGCACATATTAATAATTTTATTCTAATATTAATAGCTTATTTAATACCATTTTTTATCAATGAATATTACTATTTTATTAATAAAGATGTAAATGACACAATAAGATTGGTTGCTTCATTGAGTATTATAATTTTAATTTTATTACCTAGTATTTATTTTTTAGTTAATCAAGTTTTTGACATATTTATTAAGCGTGTTAAAAAAATAAATTTAGTGAAAATAAGAGTAATAACCTTTATTATCACGTTAATATCAACATTTACATTTATTTATTTTTATATTGAATATTATTTTTATTTTGGTAGTATTATATTACTGTATGTATTTTATTTTATTTATTTATATTTTTTAGATAATAGATATATTAAAAAATCCATTGAGAATAAAATAAAAATAAATGATCATTTAGTTAATGATTTTTTAATCTTACTTGGAGGAAAAGAGAATATCGTAAATGTATCCTATGAATCTAGTCGCCTAAAGGTAGAAGTTAAAAATATAAGAATCGTTAATTTAGAAAAAATTAAAGACTTAGGTGCTCAAGGTCTCTTTATTGCTGGTAATAAATTACAAGCAATCGTCGGAAATAACGCTAGCGATTTAGAAAATGCAATAAAAAGATATTTAACTAATGTATATTAGTTGTAATTTTTGGAAAAATGTAGTAAAATAAAATTAAATAAAAATAAAATATTAATTAAGGGGAGTCTTAAAAATGGAAAAAAAATTTACAGTTTCTGATGAGGCAGGATTGCATGCACGTCCTGCAACAGTATTGGTAAACGCTGCTAGCAAATTTTCAAGTGAATTGTTCTTAGAATATACTGGACGTAAAGTAAACTTAAAATCAATTATGGGTGTTATGTCTTTAGGAATTAGACAAGGCGCACAAATCACTATAATCGCTGAAGGCGAAGATGAAGAGCAAGCTATTCAAGCAATTGAGCAAGTATTGAAAAGTCAAAATATCTGCAAATAATATTTGCTAACTGCTGGCACAGCCAGCTTTTTTATTTGTTTAATTAATAACCTCAGAAGGAGGACTATTTAATGAAAATTGGCTTTATTGGTCTTGGGGTCATGGGAAGTCCTATGGCTGAACACTTACTCAAAAGATTCAAAGAACTTTATATTTTTAGTCGTACAAAAGGTAAAGCAGAAAGATTAATAGAACAAGGTGCCATTTTTTGTGAAAACATCGCAGATTTAGCAAAAAGATGTGATGTCATAATTACAATTGTAGGTTTACCGACGGATGTACAAGATGTATATTTGGGTAAGAATGGTTTAATTAATAACTGTAACACAGGTACAATATTAATCGATATGACAACTTCATCTCCATCTCTAGCAATGGAAATTTATCAAAAAGCGCAAATTCGTGAAATTCATACATTAGATGCTCCGGTTTCTGGTGGTGATGTGGGAGCAAAAAGTGCGAAGTTATCTATTATGGTTGGTGGCGATGCTGACATATTTGAAAAATGTAAACCAATTTTTGAAACTTTAGGAACAATTGTAGTATATCATGGTCAACCCGGTAGTGGACAACATACTAAATTGGTGAATCAAATTGTTATCGCAGGAAATATGATTGGTATGGTTGAAGCATTAGTTTATGCTAAAAATGCAAATTTGGATTTAGAAAGAGTTTTACAAAGTATCTCTAAAGGAGCTGCTGCCAGCTGGCAAGTAGATAATAATGCTCCAAAAATAATCAAAAAAGATTATAATCCAGGTTTTTTTATTAAACATTTTGTGAAAGATATGCAATTAGCACAAAATGAAGCGAGAAATTTAGCTTTAGATTTACCAGGTCTAGATTTAGTTGAAAGTTTATACGCAAGTTTATTAGAAAATGGATACGGTAATTTAGGAACTCAAGCTTTAATTAAATATTTTGAAGATAATGAAATATAAAAAAGTGGACATTGATGTAATCCACTTTTTTCTTTATGTTAATAATTAAAATAGTCTGATCTCATATTAGATCCAAAACCTGCTCCAGCAGTAGCACTAAATGTAGGAGTTCCGAAAGGAGCACCACCAGGGAAACCTTGATTTCCGAAAGGAGCACCAACACCACCAGGATAACCTTGAGATCCGTAAGGAACACCAGGCCCACCTTGAAATCCTGGACCATAAATTGTTGTATTGAAATCTATATTAGAAGTTGCTGTTGCTGTAGGTGATGAGTAAGGTGTTGGGTATGGAGTAGGATAAGGGTATGGTGGAAAAGGCTGTGGTGGGAATGGTGGAAATGGTTGTGGTGGGAATGGATATGCAGGTATAGGAACTACACAATGTGGACAATAATTAGGTCGTCCAGCGGCTAAGAAAAGTGGTGCAGCTAAAGCAACACCGGCTAAAAATGGTAGAAAACGATTATCTTGAAATTCATTTCTATATTGAATTGGTAATCTATTCATAAAAAACCTCCGTTTATATTCAAATTCATCTATAGCATATGTCTTATTAGATTAATTGCTTAGGATATCAACCTAATTTATTATAAAAAAATTTACTTTAAGTCTTTTATTTTGTATAATAAATATATACTAATAGATTGGAATGAAATATATGAAGTATTTATTTGCATTAAATCCCGTTTCAGGAAAAGGTAAAGCCAAACAAAACATGAAAGAATTAACTACTTTATTAGATAAAAGTGGAATAGATTATTTAATATATGAAACAAAACCAATTCACTACGCTCAAGAATTAAAAGAAATGATTCTTGAATATCATATTACCCATATATATGCAGTAGGTGGAGATGGCACAGCTCATGAAGTACTAAACGCAATTGTAGATTTAGATGTCTACTTTGGGATTATTCCGTTTGGTACTGGGAACGATTTTGCAAGATTACTAAATATTCCTAAAAAAATAGATCAAGTATTTGAAATGATTATAAATAATAAATATGAGTTTATTGATATAGGACAAGCAAATGGAGTTTATTTTTTAAACTTTGTTAGCTTTGGTATCGATGTGAATATTGTTGAAAATTCTTTAAAATATAAAAAAATATTTCCAAGCGGAACAGCTTATTTATTTTCATTATTAACTACATTATTAACATATAAATGTAAAAAAATAATCACTAATGACAAGAGTCAAAAAGTATATTTAACAACTATTCATAATGGTAAATTCTATGGTGGAGGAATGAAAATTAATCCATACGCTGAGATCAATGATGGATTGCTTGATATGTGTATAGTAAAGAAAATATCAAAATTAAAATTATTATTTTTATTTCCTTCTGTTTTTAAAGGAAATCATTATAAGTATGACAAAATTGTTAATTTTAAAAAATGTGAACAATTTTATTTAGAAATAGAAGACAATGTCATGACTGGGGTTGATGGGGAAATTTATGATTTACATTCACCCATAAATATCAATGTAATCGCAAATAAAGTAAAATTTATAAAATATTAAAAGTCTTATAAGTAATTATAAGACTTTTTTTTACCATAAAGGAAGTCATATTTATATTATCAATAAGAATGCGGAGTTAAATTCTCGACGGGTGTTTAAGCATTTATGAAGCCAATCATTAATTGCTTAGATGGTTTGTGACTTGCTAGGATAAACTTTCCTGAAGATTGGTATAAATATTGGGATGCTTGATTTAAACCTTACTGAAGCTTCCTAATTCACTATGCCGAGATAGATCAAGAAACAAATCGAAATGATTAGTACTAAAGACAGACTGTGTATTGGCGAGAAGTGATTAAAGTTGTTAGAATGTTTCATTGGAAAATTTTTACTTTAATTTATTCTCATCCTTTTATATCATTTTAAGTAAATTATATAATAGGTTAATATTTGATTCTATCTTATTTTCTTAAAATAAAGATAATTTTGTAATTAAAATATCTTTCTTATAATATTTTATAATATAAACAAAGGAGGAGAAATTGTGGAAATAAATTTAGAT
>JARDZP010000062.1 GCA_029240795.1 Haloplasmataceae bacterium
GCTTAACTACTTCAAAACGTCTTTTGGTTTCAATATTTCCAAGTCTTGTTGAGTCCTGACCAAAATTATAACACGCTATAAGTACTCCTAAATCATCATTTTCTTTATTATATGATGGATAAATAATCGACTGAATGGGTAAGTCTGTATAGGATATTCCGCCACCAATGATATTACCATAACCTGTCTTTTCTTCCCAAAAGCGATTATTACATAAGAATACTGATCTAAATGAATCAATATAATTAACTTCTCTAATAGCTTGCATTTTAGGATTACTAAAAGTAGGTTTTATATCAACCTCTCTTAATGTAGAAAAAGGAATTGTACAGATAACATAATCAAATTCTGAATAATAATCTTCAAAATTATTATTCATTTGATATTTTAAAAGGACTTTATTATTTATATAGTTTCGATAAATTCCATTTATAATATGCCCTGATTTATATTCAACGTTACCTAATACACTAATGGGAAGATTACCATACTCAACAGGCTCTTTTGACATTAAAGATTTATATAGCGCAAGTGGTAAATTTGTCATTCCTCCTACAATTTGGTATAAAACATTGTAGTCAAGAGCATATATTTCCTGTAACATTTCTGAATAGTCAGAATAAAGAAATGAACCAGTTAATGAATCAATACTGGTTATTAAATTAATAGCGTCATTACTTAACCCTAACCTTTCAAAAATTTGCCTAAGATTAAACTGAATTAATTGGTTATATTGCGGTGAATAACTTGGTAATATTTTAAATATTTCAGTTCGAATTTCTGGTGGTAAAGTTTTTAGTGGATAATTTATCGCATAAGTATATAAATCTGTCCATGATAAGCTTTTTTCTGCTTCAGTTAAATTATATTTCGGATATAGATAGGTCTTAATATTATAGTCGTTATTTCTAACTCTTATATTATTGACATATATAAATGCATTAGGATTAAATTGAATAAACGGTATTGTATTAAGTTTAAATTTATTAATATAATGCCATGTTGTTTCGTGAGAAATAGGAATTCTTATTGGTCCTAATTCTCCGTAATATTTTTTATCTTCATCAAAATAATGAGTATACACTCTACCACCAATACGATCATCTAATGCATCAAAAATAGTTATATCTGCACCCGTTTTTCTAAGTTCAAATGCTGAAGATAGTCCAGAGAGCCCTCCACCAATAATGCCTATTTTGACTCCTTTTAATTTACCGGGTAATATATATTCAGTTATGTCAGGAGGTGGCTTTAGTAAATTAATAATATTCTCAAAATCTACTAGTCTTCCATCTTTAATTAATAAGTTTTTCAATATTTCATGTCTTTGATCATCTGTAGGATTAATTAACACCATACTTAACACTACGCTTTCTTTAATATTACTAATACATTATAATATTTCAATCCCTAACATATGCCTGTTTAATACAAGCAATTTAATTGCTTAGCAATTGTTAATTGAATATAATGGAAGTAGTCTAATAAAAGATTTATAATAGTATAAAATAAAAAAGAAAAAACTGAATGGAGTAATAAAAATGTTAAAAGATAAAGGAATAATGATTTTGAAAACAGGTGAATTAAAAAGCACCATGCATTATATAACAATTGATAATAAAGTGGACATCATAACTACTAAAAGTTTAAAAAATATACCTGATATAAATAAAGACAATCATGTAGAGTTATTAATGGGTAAAAATAGTTATCAAGCTCAGGCGAATATTATATTTGATGAAAAAGAGATTAAAGCAATATTTACTAAGATGTTAGAGGAAGAAAATACCTATTTTAAAACATTTAGTGGTGAATTAATAGCGATAGAATTTTTATTAAATTAATATAAAGGAGAAATAAATGATAAAGGAAAATGGAAGTTTAAAATTAAACGTAGGAAACAAAAAAAGAACAATGAACTACACAACACAAAATCAAAAAGTGCATGTTCTAACAAAAAATAATTCACAAAAAATAGCGGATATAAAAGTAAATAACAAAGTTGAATTAAGCTTTGGAGCTAAAGAGACTGTCAATGCTGAAGCTAATATTATTAGCGATATAACGGTGGTAAAATTAATCTTTGATAAAATGTTAAGTGAAAACAATACTCATTTTAATGTATTTAAGGATCATTTAGTTGTTATTGAATTTACTATATAGACCCTAGGCTGATCTAATTATAAAGATCAAATGAACTTACAAAAAATGGTAAGTTTTTATTTTTTTCTGCCAATGATTAATTCATGTTACTCGCACCTATTATACTTTCCTCTCTACAAGTAGAGTAGTGATGATCTCACCTGTAGACGAACCAATAAATAATAAGTAGAAATATATGGAAATCTTTAGTTTTTTAACCAAAGATTTTTTTCATTTAGTTGATTCATTTACTTTTATCGAATATAATTATACTATATGGATTTGGAGGGAATTATGAAAAGGAAAATAAAATATTTAGGTATTTTAACATTATTTATCTTTATTTTAACAGGATGTATTGAACAAACACGTTCGATTTTTTTTATGAGTAATGGTGGGAGTTCTGTCGATACAATCAATGAAAAAGTAAATACTCCAATAACAAAGCCAAGTGATCCTGTTAAAGAAGGGCATACCTTTGATGGTTGGTATTCGAATAAAAGATTTACTTCTAGTTATACGTTTGACGTGATGCCAGAAGAAAATGTCACCTTATATGCAAAATGGATAATAAATTCATATACCATCACTTTCGAAAGTAATGGAGGAAGTCTAATTGATCCCTTAACATTAGAATACGATAAAGTCATTTCACTACCTAATCCAACTAAAGAAGAACTAACATTTGTTGGCTGGTTTAGTGATGTAGATTTAACTAAATATTATAATAGTAATCATATACCAGCTAAAAATATGACTCTATACGCAAAATGGACGACTGATGCCATTATTAAAGACAAAGAAACTTACCGAGTAGAAGTTGAAGAAACAATACAGGATGCCATAGATGCTTACTTTGGTGAGCCTGATATGTTTAATTTGTTACCATCGACAGGGGATGTTAATATACTTGTTATTCCTATTCAATTTCCTAATGATAAATTTATGTTATCAGAATTAAATAGGATTAATTATGGTTTTTTTGGTGATGGTTCAAGATATGAAACATTAAAATCATATTATCAAGAAAGTTCATATGGTGCACTTAATATTTCAGGAACAGTACTAAGTCCTTATACTGCAGCGAATAATTATAGTTATTATGAAAACTATTATAGTAGAAATAACGAGGATTCTTATGGTGTAGATGTGTTAATAGAAGAATTAATGGCTTATTATTTGGATAATAATCCTAATCTAGATTTATCACCATTTGATTCTGAAGGAGATCACTATATTGACGGAGTACATTTAGTCTATTCAGCTCCAATAGATTATGTCCAAGAAGATCCAATTTATTGGGCATATCAATATTATTACATGCCTACATCTGGTACAGAAAATGAAGATTATCACTATTGGGGAGATTATGGAATAGACTCATATGTCTTTTCTGGTGTTGATTTCTTAAATGAATATAATACAGAAAATGCCTGGACAATTATTCACGAAACAGGACATTTGTTTGGATTAGAAGACTATTATGATTATACTGTCGATTCTGATAACAACAAAGGGGGGTTAGGTGGAATTGACATGATGGATAATACTATTGGAGATCATAATCCATTCAGTAAACTACTTTTAGATTGGATTGATCCAATTGTTGTTAGCGATACTACCACAATTAAAATAGATAAATATGAAACAAGTGGCGATGCAATCATTGTAGCAAGTGAGTTTGATAGTATTTTTGATGAATATTTTATTTTAAATTATTATACACCAACCGGTCTTAATGAAGAGAACACTTATTTAAATGAAAGTGGATTAATCATGTATGATGTAAAATCATACCTCCCAACTGACTATGAGAATTTATCAGAATTCTCTTACTACTTCTTAAATAATAATTCAGATTCAATCAATAAATTAATTAGTATTGTCGAAGCAGATGGTAAAAATGACATCTCAAAATACAATAATCTCGCAACAAACAGTGATTTACTACAAGAAGGAGACAGCTTTATTTTAAAAAGTAATTATCGTTCTGTTTGTAGTATTAAGGTAGATGAACAAACTGAAGATTCTATTACGCTTACATTTACGTTTTTTGAATAAATTATTGTAAAACACTAATTTTTAAGTTAAAATACATAGAGTATTCGTATATTGTTGGGAATGTGGCCCAAAAGTCTCTACCCTAAAACCGTAAATTTTAGGACTATGAATATGATCTTTTTGGTCATACTTCATAAGCATTCGAATACGAATGCTTTTTTTAATTATCCCGAAATGTATAATTAAATCAGACAAATAGAAGTAGGTGAAGAAATGGAGCTATTAAAAAGAACCATTATTGAAAAAGGAAAAATTATAGGTGATGATATTGTAAAGGTTGATGCCTTTATTAATCATCAAATTGATACTTTTCTTTTAGATCAAATTGGTAAGGAAATTAAAAGATTATTTAATGACAAGAAAATAACTAAAATACTAACGATAGAAACAAGTGGTATCCCTTTTGCTTGTTTAGCGGCAATACATTTAAATTACATTCCAGTTGTATTTGCAAAAAAACAAAAGTCAGCGATTTTAAGCGATGAATGTCACACAGCAAATGTTTTTTCATTTACTAAGAAACAAGAATATCAAATTAGTGTTGATAAAAACTATTTATCAACAAGTGACCAAATTTTAATCATAGATGATTTTTTAGCTAATGGTGAGGCTGCAAAAGGTTTAATCAAAGTCGCAAATGAAGCAGGTGCTCATATTGTGGGCTTCTGTTCAATCATTGAAAAAAGTTTTCAAAGTGGTCGTCAAAATATTTGGAGTGATTATCCAAATATTGAGATCAAGTCTTTAGCTAGTATTAAAGCAATTGATAATAACCAAATCTTATTCAATGAAGATTAATTAGAAAATCGTTTTCATTTAAAAATATGTTGAAATTAATTGTATTTACATATACAATCAAATTGTAATTCAAATATCGAATTACTAATATCTCGTATATCCTCGGTGATATGGTCCGAAAGTTTCTACCCCAAAGCCTTAAGTTTGGGACTACGAGCAATAATTTAGCATGATTCATACTGGCCTTTTTGGCTTTTTATTAAATCATGTTCAAATGTTTTGCGGACTTTTGCCCTATAACTTATTACGAGTTATAGGGTTTTTTTATTTTAAACCGCAAATCGGGACTGTTAATTGAGGAAAGCAACTTATAACAAAATATTTTTGGGAGGATTCAAATGAAAAAATTATTTTCTTTAATCACACTGTTGCTTTTCGCTATGTTACTTGGAGCTTGTGACAAAAAAGCTTCTGAAGAAGTCAAAGTTGGCTTTATCTACATTGGTCACGTAAGTGACGGTGGATTTACTTACTCACATGATCAAGGAAGACAATATTTAGTTGAAAAATTAGGTGTTGAAACTAAATTTGTAGAAAATGTTCCTGAAGGACCTGAAGCAAAAGATCGTATGCGTGAACTTATTGATTTAGGTTACAATGTTATTGTAGCTAATTCATACGGTTATATGGATTATATGGCAGAATTAGCTGCTGAATATCCTGACGTTAAATTCTTACATTGTTCAGGATCAAGAACATCAGAAAACATGAGTAATTATTTTGGACGTATATACCAAGCACGTTACCTAACAGGTATCGCAGCTGGTTTAAAAACTGAAACAGATAAAATTGGTTATGTTGCAGCTTACCCAATTCCAGAAGTTGTTCGTGGAATTAACGCTTTTACATTAGGAGTTAAATCAGTAAATCCTGAAGCTACTGTTGAAGTATCTTGGACTAATACTTGGTATGATCCTATTAAAGAACGTCAAGCTGCAGATGCTTTACTAGATAAAGGTATTGATGTTTTAAGCCAACATCAAGATACTCCTCAACCATTAATCGCAGCTGAAGCTAGAGGTAAATGGGCTGTAGGCTATCATTCAGATATGAATGCTGCTGCTCCAAATGCACATTTAGTGTCAGCAGTTTGGAACTGGGGACCTTACTACGTTGAACAAGTTCAAGCAATCATTGATGGTACTTGGGAATCTGGTTCATATTGGGAAGGTTTCAATGATAACATTGTTAGTATAACACCTCTTTCAGAAAATGCTCCAGAAGGGGCACAAGCTAAAGTTGATGAAATGAAAGCTAAAATAGAAAGTGGCGAATTTGAAGTGTTCCAAGGTCCAATCAAAGATCAAACAGGAGCTGTTAAAGTAGCATCAGGTCAAAAGTTAACTGACGTAGAAATGTTAAGCTTTAATTGGTTTGTTGAGGGTGTAATTGGCATAATTCCAGAAGAATAAAGGGTGATATCATGAGTAATCAAGTTTTAATTGAAATTAACGATTTAACGAAAGTTTTCGGTAATTTAATTGCCAATAATAAAGTTAATATCACAATTAATAAACATGAAATTCATGCCTTACTTGGTGAAAATGGTGCAGGAAAAAGTACTTTAATGAACATGCTGTCAGGACTATATAGCCCTGATGGCGGTTCTATTATTTTTGAAGGCAAGCATTGTAATTTTACTGCTCCAAAAGATTCGATTTCTGTAGGAATTGGAATGATTCATCAACACTTTAAATTAATTGAACGTTTAACAGCGTTTGAAAACATTATATTAGGAAATATAAAATCAATCTTATTAAATAAGAAAATAGAAATGAACAAGATTAAACAATTAATCGATAAATTTCAATTAACAATTGATTTAAATAAATATGTTGCCGATATGAGTATTGGTGAAAAACAAATATTAGAAATTATAAAAGTATTATATCGTGGTGCTAAATTATTAATTTTAGATGAACCGACAGCTGTATTAACACCACAAGAAACAAAAAGATTATTTGAAATTATGCGTCACTTAAAAGAGTTTGGTTGCTCTTTAATTTTTATATCACATAAACTGAACGAAGTAATGGAGATATCAGATCGAATTACAGTATTAAGAAAAGGTAGTTCGATACAAACACTCGATACAATTTCTACAACACCTCAAGAATTAACTAACTTAATGGTGGGAGTTCCTGTTACTTTTAATATTATCCGGACTCTTCAAAAGTATGATGAAAAAGTACTACATGTCAATAATTTGTGCTACATCAGTGAAGAGGGAGTAGAAGTATTAAAAGGAATTAATTTTTCCATAAAAAAAGGAGAAATTTTAGGATTAGCTGGAATCGCTGGAAGTGGTCAAAAGGAATTATGTGAAGCGATCGCAGGAATCTTAAAAGTTAATTCAGGAAAAATAGTTTTTAAAGATGAAGACTTAACCCAATTAAACGCAAGAGATATTATTAATCGTGGTGTAAGTTTAAGTTTTATTCCTGAAGATCGTTTAGGAATGGGACTAGTAGCTAATTTAGATATAGTCGAAAATATCTTGTTAAAACATTATAATAAACAAGGTTTTATCATAAATAGAAAATCAGTAACTAAAAGGGCTGAAAAGATTATCCAAACACTAGATATCAAAACCGCTTCAATACATCATCCTATTAAAAACATGTCAGGTGGAAATATTCAAAAATTATTATTAGGTCGTGAACTTGATATTAATCCTGAACTATTGATTACTGCCTATGCGGTTAGGGGACTCGATATTCAAACTACATTTAAAATCTATGATTTACTTAATGAACAAAAAGCAAGAGGTGTTTCGATTTTATATGTAGCTGAAGACATCGATGCGATGCTTGATTTTTGTGATCGCATCATGGTTATGTGTAATGGTGAAGTAACTGGTATTGTCGATTCAAACAAAACAAATAAAAATAAAATCGGATTAATGATGATGGGGAGAAGTGTTAATAATGGTTCGAATAGTTAAAAGTAATCATTCGAAAAAAGAAAAATTGACAACGAACTTAATATTAATTTCTATCACAGTTATTTTGATCAGTCTGTTTTTAGTCCTTAATGGACAAAATCCTATTATTATTTTTTTTACAATGTTAAAAGGTTCTTTTGGTAACGAATATAGAATGATTTCCACAATTAAATATGCCATTCCACTTGTAACAACAGCGATTGGTTTATCAGTTGCTTTTAAAATGAAGTTTTGGAATATTGGTGGCGAAGGACAAATTATTATGGGAGCAATCTTCGCTACTTACTTTGCATTATTTCATCAAGATTTACCTAGGTTTGTCTTATTACTAATCATGTTAGTTGCTTCTATAATTGGGGGCGCATTATTTGGTATTATTCCAGCAATATTAAAAATCCGTTTCAATACGAATGAAACAATTGTAACATTAATGATGAACTATGTTGCATTGTCATTAGTTACGTATTTACAATATCAAGCTTGGAAAGACCCAGTTGGGTTTCCTAAAATTGCGTCTTTTACAGAAAATGCCTTATTACCAAAACTTTTAGGAATTCATATCGGTTGGATTTTTATGATTATTATTGGTATAGGCATTTACTATTTTATTAATTACTCTAAGCGTGGTTATGAAGTAGTAGTAATTGGTGAAAGTATAAATACTGCTAAATATGCTGGTATAAACATTAAATTTAACACAATTTTAGTAATGATTATTAGTGGGGGAATATGTGGATTAGTTGGTTTCTTGCAAGCAGCCGGTAATGTTAATACACTTACAATCGATATAACAATGGGGGTAGGTAACACTGCCATAATTATAGCTTGGTTAGCAAATTTAAAAATACCAAAGATCTTTATCGTTGGCTTTTTATTCGCGATTATGACACAGGGTGGTTATTTTGTTCAAAGTGCAAATGACCTTCATTATAATGCGGTTGGTGTTATTCAAGCTATTATACTTTTTAGTGCATTAGTAATCAGTTTCTTCGCTAATTATAAAATTGTTAATAAGGAGGTATTATAATGTTTATTATACCTTTTCTACAAGCTACAGTAGTTGCGGCGATTCCTCTCTTATTAGGCACATTAGGAGGAATAAGTAATGAACGTGCAGGACATTTAAATCTAGGAATAGAAGGAATCATGTTAGTTGGTGCTGCTGGTGGTTTTATCGGCGCTTTTATAACAAATAGTATTTTCTTAGGTATGTTAATAGGGGGAATTTGTGGTTTACTTGTTTCCATTATTTATGCAGTTCTTACAGTCACTTTTCAAGCAAATCAAACTGTTACAGGTTTAACTTTAACAATATTCGGTGTTAGTTTAGGTGACTTAATCGCAAGAGATTATGTGGGTAAAATATTAAGTGATAAATTTACTATATTTTTCAACAATAAGATTAAAATTCCACTATTAGGTGATATTCCCTTTATTGGTGATGTTTTCTTTAATCAAGATTTGATGGTTTATATCACTTATTTATTAGTCATTTTACTCACATTTTATTTCTTTAAAACAAAATGGGGTTTATATTTAACAGCGGTAGGTGAAAACCCTGCTAGTGCTGATTCGGTAAGTATTAATGTTGATCTTTATAAATATAATCATATTCTTTTAAGTGGTTTCTTATGTGGATTAGGTGGTAGTTACTTAAGCGTTATTTATATGCATTCATGGCAAGAAAGTATCACGATGGGGATTGGTTGGATATCAGTAGCGTTAGTCATATTCTCAGGATGGAATCCACTAAAGGCTTTATTAGGTGCTCTTATTTTTGGTTCTTTACGTATTGTTGGTTTATATTTTACCTTACCAATTTCACAATTTTTCATTGACATGTTACCCTATTTAATCACAATTATTGTTTTAGTCTTTATGTCTAAAAATAAAGCAAAAAATGCACCACCTAAATCATTAGGTAATGCATATTTTAGAGAAGAACGTTAAACAATTAAATTTATATTTAATACTAATAAAAATCATATATGGAGCTTTTAACCATATATGGTTTTTGTGTTTATATCTTTCGTATTAAAAAAAATATGAATTAATTTAAATAGTAGTGGTATATATCTCAAGATGTTTAATACTTAAATGAGGTAGTCTAATTGACTACCTCATTATTTATTTATTTTCAATATTTAAACTCAGTTGATTTAAAACATAGTTTTCAAAGTCTTGATAAGTTGTAAAATCATTATCAACTTGATGAATGATCCCATCATGTAGAATTAAGATCACATCAGCTAATTCGAAGGCTACATGCATCATATGAGTGGATATGATGAGTGTATTACCATTATCTCGCATACTTTTGAAATGATTGATCATAAATCTTTGAGTAGTAGGATCTAATGCGGTTAATGGTTCATCAATTAATAGTAATTTATATTCTAGTATAACTGAAGTAAGTAAAGCTAGCTTATGCTTCATACCCAATGAATAATCTATAATTGCTTTATCTAAATGATTTTCTAATTCGAGTTGTTTAACCAAATGATCAGCTAAATTTTTATTTTTATTATCATTTAAAGCTAATACTAGATTGATATATTCTTTACCAGTTAAATATTCATAAAGCATTGGATTATCTTTAATAAAGATGCTTTCTTCATTCTTTGTAATTTCACCACTATTAATAGGATAGGTTCCATCGATACAATTTAATAATGTTGTTTTACCTGAACCATTATTGCCTAGTAATATGGATATTTTATTAGGACTTATTTCAAAATTAATATTTTTTAATATAAAGTCTTTCTTATTATAACTAAACGATAAATTTTTACATTTGATCATAATCCACACCTCCATAAGATATTCTCTTAACTTTATTAAGTGATTTAGCTTTAATATAAGAAACTAAATTAAGTATTAATAAAAAGCTTATAATTATTATTAAAAAAAGGTAAGTAAATTGAGTTGGTTTATTAACAAGTTGTTCGTTAATAAATAAAAACATCACCGGAATGATGAAAAGAAGTAAGGTATAAAAAGCAAATAAATTTGATTTATCGGTAATCGAGCGATTATCAAAATTAAGATTAAATTTAGGTCCTACAAAATCATAATATAGAATTGTTCTCACTAGTAAACTTGTAAGTAAATAGGCGTAAACAGTGATAAATAGCCATATGATCAACGCATCAAAACTAATGAATATTGAGAAAAATGTAGTTAGAATAAATGTTACAAAATAACTAAAAGTTAAAAGTTTATTTAAATAGAGTTTAGCTTTAAATATTTTATAATAACTGATATTAGCTTTATAATATAGATAATAATTTTCACTTTCTGAACTAAACCAAGTTATTTTTTGATAAAAATATAAAATCGTTAGTATTAAACATATGATAGAATTAGTCATATAAATATAAGTCATCAAAATATCACTGATTTTTTCTGATGATGAAGTAATTATTAATATTCCTAAATAGATTGAAACGAAATTTAATAATAAATAGGTAATAAATTCTTTTCTCTTAGAACGTATAAGCATTTTAAAATCTTTTATAACTATAGCCTTTTGCTTATAATCTAACTTAAATAATAATTTATTTAGTATTGGATACTCGCTTTTATTTGATATTTGTCTATGATCATACTTTACATTTTTATATATACCTTCTTTGTTAGTATATAAGTGATAAGTATACTTTTTTATTCCTATTAAAAATATGATGAGGAAGAGAAAGTAAATCATGGTGATGATACATGTTGTGTATAGATTAAATGAACCAAGAAAATAATTGATGATCAAGATCAGTAAAAACAAGATTATAAATAATATAAAGATAATGGTTGTTATGAGTGATTTATACAATTTATCAAAAAAGAAGGAAAACTTTAAAGTTGTATTATTTAAAATTAATTTAATGTAATAACTAATTAAGTTAAAGAAATACAAAATAACTATTGTTTCTATATATAAAATCAATGCTAAATAAAGCTGTGTATTATAAACAACAAATAGTATTAAAGGAATTGTAGTGGGTATTAATTTATATAAAATGAGTTTTTTATTTTTTGTGATGATCTGCGTATTTATATAATCATATTTATTCTTACCTAAAAGTTGTAAAAAGTGATCGTCAGAATTAAAATGTGCTGTTTTTTGACATTCTAAGTAATTAGAAAGGAATGAGATTATTATATATACAGCAATTATTGTATTAAAGATGTTTTTAGAATTTAAAAAATAGTTTAATGTAAAACAAATAATACTATATACAATCGCTCTTAGTATAAAGAAACCTTTATTAAATGCATTTTGATTTTTGAAAGTATAGTTACTAATTAATCGGTCGTTTAGATTGGCAGGTAATACTTGTAATAATAAAGATGTTAGAAATCTTAACTTACTTTTATAATAATTTAATAAATCATTTGCTTGCTTAATGTTCATACCTAGCTCCCGTTCTTAATTTTTTATATATTTATCATAACAATATTTTGTTAGAATTTAAGTGCTTATTAACAATTATATCAAAATTAATCTACATTTCTCAAATTTTGTTGAAAATAATAAACTTTTTTGTAATTATAAAGACTTTTTTTGTATTATATCTAGAGTAAAGAATACTTATCGTTTATAATAAAAATATACAAATTTTAGGAGGTAATAAAATGAAGGAGTTTCTACGTAAATTTTTTGGTTATTACCAATATGAAGTTGACGGGATATTAGGGGTGGCAGAACCGTATAAAGATGAACTGGGTATGGGAGCATTCTCCGATATAACGATATTTTGTATGGATAATTTTAGTAATTGTTTTAAGTGTTTTATTAATAAAATATTTAAAAGATTTTCAAAAATGGGAAGAACAACAGTTGTAAACATTTTCAGAAATAATTCAAGGTTTTAAAGTTAAGAATCGAGAAGTTATCTTAATGGGTCCAAATAAAAGTATATAGAACTTAGTGATGCATTAAATATTGATAAAAAATAGACAACGATCAATATT
>JARDZP010000148.1 GCA_029240795.1 Haloplasmataceae bacterium
TCTTGCGTTTATTCGTTGTCTTCAATTGTTTGTATGTTTCTAAATAAAGAATAGAGTAATATTTTATTGAGGGTAATTAACTTATTTTTAATTTCGGGTTTACATTTTCCAATATCCGTTCAAAAAATTCAAGGATCTCCAAAGATAAAGCTTACATGGGCTTTACTTGAAGACTCTGCTGCCATGGTGGCTTTTTCTTTTGAACACAACGGCTCAGGTTAGCTGAAGAAGGAAATGATGAGGAATCTGTAGAATATGAAAATAATTACATTAAATTTGATGGTGGGGTTTTATGGAAATAAGCTTAGAAAAAGCAATAAATACAGATGCACAAGAAATATTTGAAATTCAGTTCAAGGCTTTTATGCCATTGTTGGAAAAATATAAGGATTACAATACAAATCCTGCTAATGAAACAATTGAAAGAGTATTGACAAGGATTAATAATCCCGATGGAGGATTTTATAAAATACTGTTCGGTGATGTTCTTGTAGGGGCAATCTGTGTATTTTGGAGAGAAAGAACGCAATTTTGGATAAGTCCAATGTTCGTTTTACCTGAATATCAAGGGAAGGGTATAGCACAGAAGGCAATACGATCAATTGAGATGTTGTTCTCGCAAGCAACGACTTGGGAATTGAGGACAATTTTACAGGAAGAACGTAATTGTTATTTGTATGAAAAATTAGGTTATAAACAGTTAGAAGATTGGAAACTTAGTTTGAATGAAAAGGCGACTCTTGTTCATTATACAAAAGTATGTTAATTCTTCCTCAAGTAATGGGAAATTGTAATTTGTTAAGGTTGATCCGACAGCCTTTTTTTAGTTTGTGAAACAATATACTCAAATTAACGAGTCCAAGAGCTAAAGTACAATTGAGCTGATACAGCTCATTTTTCTTTTTCAAATTGAAGGGAGAGTAATTAAATGAATTCAACTGAAGTTTATTTAAAAACTGTTAGAGAAGATAATGAACATTTAAGAAATTTAATTTCTAAACTTGACGAACACTTATCCAGTCTTTATCCGAGTGAAGGTATCTTCGGAATAGACTTTAACGATTCAAAAATAAACGACATTACATTCGCAGTTGCATACATTGGAGATAGTCCAGTCGGGTGCGGAGCAATACGTCCATTGGATTCCGAAAACATCGAAATAAAGAGATTTTTTGTTGATACTAATTATAGAAAAAAAGGCATTGCTACAAAATTATTGAAGTTCTTGGAGAAGAAAGCTGAGATTTTAAACTTCAAAACTCTGCTCTTAGAAACTGGAAATGAACAACCAGAAGCAATTAGTCTTTATCAGAAAAACGGATATAAGGAAATTGAACCTTATGGTGAGTATATCGGTTGTGATAATAGTATTTGTTTTGCAAAAAGGATTTTTTAGAGAAGCTCATACCATTCCTTTTTGTCAGGTACGTCAAGGTAGCTATGGTAAAACCTTTCTTCAACTATTGGCTGCTTTACTTCAATAAGAAGTATAGCTATTTTTTAAAGGCTTCTTTTTTTAAAAGTAACGTAAGCAGTTTTAGCTTAATAACCCTGATTTGGTTTATTGTGCTAAAATTAAAAGAAAAATTAAAGTGGGTTTTTTATTTGGAGCTCTTTTCGGAAAAGTTAATCCTAATATCATTATTTATATTAATCATTCATTCTATTGAAACACTCGCTTATGCTGTCAGATTATCTGGTGCAAGGGTAAAATTATTAGCCTCAGCATTATCTTTATTCAACCTAATGGTAATTATCTCTAGAATGGCAAATATGATGCAACAGCCTTTTACAGGAAGCCTTATTGATAATGCACCTAAAGAAAATACTTTACTGTTTGTAGAAAACCAATACAGGGTGATTATTGCTTCATCGACACTAGGAACAATAATGGGAGTTCTTTTGCTACCTACATTTATAACAATTTTTTCGAGGGCAATTATACATTTATCTGAGGAAAGAGGCTCAATCCCATCTTTAATTAAAAAAGGATTAACTGTTGAATACATAAAACGTGGAGTAAAACATATTCATTTACCAAGAATGTCTTATCTAAATGATATACGAATGAAAGACATTCCGATAAAATTATTCGTTATTAATATGTTGATTACTGCCATTTATACAATTGGTGTCCTATCTGCATTATATGCGGCTTTAATAGCTCCAGAAAGAGCATCGACATCTATAATGGCTTCAGGACTTATCAATGGAATTGCAACAATATTACTTACAATTTTTATTGATCCTAAAATATCGATTCTGGCGGATGATGTAATAAACCAGAGGGGAAGTTATACTAGTCTAAAGGCAGCGTCGCTAATGATGATTACTTCTCGATTATTTGGGACCATACTTGCTCAAGTGTTTTTTATACCGGGTTCTGAATATATTGCTTGGTTTACTAAATTTATTGTATAAAATTAAATATTGCTTGTTGAACAGGTGCAAGATTTAAGTTTAAGGCTGCCATTACGGGCAGCTTTTTATTTTTTTTGTAAATGAAACAGGAAATTGGAAAGTTTCTAATATGGTGATTCCTGAAATATTAGTTCATTAGGCTAATTCGATTGGATAACAAATGCAAGTTAATCTGTATTCAATTAACGGATCAGGAGTGCAAGAAGGTATTTTGTCTAAATTGGAAAAATGCTACAATTTAGGTAAGAGGTGATACCAAATGAGTTTTATAATTTTTGTTATTATTCACATATTAATTGGATTAGCATTAATATTTTTTTACGGCAAATTACCTAAAGCATTAACTACATTTGCATTTGTGTTTTTATTTATGAGTTTTATTTATTTTGGGTCTATTATCTTGGAACTTATCTGAGACAGTTGGTACTAACGGGGTTTTCCTTTCTCCAAAGATAAATATTTATTAATAAATGGAATATTAATATAAAGTGAGAATGGGAGGGGATAGTATTAAACGTTTTATTAGATATTTTATTTGGACATTAGTTATTATTCTTTTACTTTATTTAGGTACTGAAATTCAACTAAGATTAATAGATTACCAAGCTCAGTATTTTAATGCAGTTCCTCTTATCACGTTTAATGTGTTTTTCCCTATTTTTATGGGTATAATCATTCGTCTACCACAATTACTATCTGAGAAAATACATAAAAAACAATTGCAAGTTGATTGGGTGAAACTTTCTGTGATAGGGATTCCATCACTTTGTGTAGCTCTAAGTCCATTTCTAATTTTACTAAATACACCTTTATTCATCCGACTTTTTGTAATTCAATTAATAAGTTCAGATTTCTCACTGACTAGCCTAGCTGGTTTTATCTCTGTTTACCTTATTCTGGATAGTTTAAAAGTTAACCTTATCTTGAATAAGGTTTAATTGAGTGGAATAATGTGTCTGAAACGATATCATTAAAGAAATAATGTGTTAAAAGCGAACATAATGGGGGATTCTTAATGTT
>JARDZP010000149.1 GCA_029240795.1 Haloplasmataceae bacterium
CCAGAATCAATTATGTGTAGTTGAATATTATGTTGAGTTAATCTATCTTTATTTTATATAAGGATATTTTTTTATTTTTAACTCAACATAATATCTTTTAATTTCTGAAAAGCTCTTTGATTTCTTTTAATATTTTATTATCCTTTTTCCATACAGCTTCATTCTTCGCTAAATCATCGCCTATAATTTCATTGCTTACTAAATTAACTGCTTTAGACATTTCCTCCGATGTAATTGATAAATAGATTTGGGTTGTTTTGATATCAACATGTCCTAAAAACCTTTGAATTACGGGCAAGCTTGTTCCGTTAATTAAGAAATGAATTGCTTTTGAGTGCCTAAATGAATGGGGTGTTATGTTTTTTGTTTCTAAGGTTTGGCATTGTTCCTTAGCTAAGTTTAAATATTTGTTTACTATATATTCAACACCAAAACGGGTCAGTTGATTTCCGTATTTATTTAAGAAAACAAAATCCTCACTATCTTTGACTTGTAAATGTTTTTTTAAAAGTTTTACCGAATATTTACTTATATAAACTAATCGGTCTTTATTTCCTTTTCCATGTAATATAATATATGAATTATCTGATAGATGAATATTCTTAACTTTTAGATCAATTATTTCTTGTACTCTGGCAGCTGTATCATACATTATATTAATTAACACATAGTGATTGAACCCATTTTCTGTTGAATGGTCGATTTGACTTATAAATATTTTTAATTCATCAACTGTTAAATAATCTATGATTTCGCGATGGAACTTTTTATATTTTATCTCCTTTAGTTCAACATATGATGTTAAATAAATTGGATCATTTATTTGTATATAATTCATGAATGAAATAATTGCTGCTAATCTTTGATTTCTTGTTGAGACTGAGACAAATTTTATATCCTCTAAATATAATAAAAATTTAGATACGTTTATTCTATTAATGTTTATTAAAGTTATTTTAGCAGGTCTAATTTTATTGATTTCATACATATAAGTTATAAATTCTTTTAAAGCTGTTTTATAAGAATTAATTGTATTTGCACTATATCCTAAATGATTAGGTAGATATTCATCTAAAAATGAATATAAGTAATCTGGAAAGTTTTTATTCTTCATCATTAAATAACTCCATTTCATCATAAATAAATGCGGTATATTTTTCCATTTTAGTTAGATCATTTTTAAATAAATCTGGAGTTAACCAAAGATAGTGCTGAGTTTCAAAAATAGACTTATGTCCTAGGTAAGTTGATAAAGCGACGATTAAAGAATTTGTATCTTTACCCAATTGAGATAATTGGCTCAATGAGTGAACTGCGAAGGTATGTCGCAAATCATGAACTCGTGGTCCGTATCCCCTTCCCCTATGTTTTATCCCCATTTGTTTTAATGCATTTCTAAAATAATAATATACTGTTGATCGATCATATTTATTATTAACACCACCTGATGGAAAGAAATACTCATTATCAATTAGTTGTAAAGGTAATTCGTTTCGATATTTAACACATGATAATCTTAATGATTCCGACATAGGAATCAATCTTTTGTTGTCATTTTTAGCTTCTATGACGGATATAATTCCCGAATTTAAATCCACATCTTTTATTCTTAAATTTAAAACTTCTCCAACTCTCATTCCACAACCATAAAGTATTCTGAATACCATTTTCATCGTATTCCTTGTACTCGGTAAAGTCTCTGGGGTATGAGTAGAATAATTATCAATTATACTTATTAAACTTAATATTTCATTATGCGAAAATATGTAAGGCATATATTTTGGTTCACCTCTAATAGGTAAAAGTGGCACTATATATGCATCATATCCTTGGATAAACATATATTTACCTAACTGTCTAACTATCGATGCTTTATTTTGTTGATTTGCTTTTTTTTCACCAGGTTTTAATACTAACCAATCTTCAACTAATGCTTTAGGCAAACAAATAGAATCATAAGAATATTTAAGACAAAAATTATCAAAGGTTTTAAATGTTTCGGAACCTGATTCATACTTATAACCAAATGTCTTCTTGTATTCTACAAACTCATTTATTATATCCTTTAAGAAACTATTGAATATTATTTTGCCCATAATGTTGGTACCTCTAAAGCACATAATTTCAATTGGTTTAAGTTAACCTTAGCGTATATTTTTGTACTTTCTATACTCGAATGACCTAATACATTAGATATTGTATAAATTGATACTTCTTTTTCTAGCAGGGCAGTAGCTAGTGAATGTCTTAATGCATGTGCACTATGTTTTCTACCATTAATGGATACACCCGACTTATGAAAATATTTTTCAACTATACTTGTTATATGAGCCGAGATCAAAGCTGTACCTTTTTTAGTTAGAAATAAATACTTATTCTCAATTTTTGGTCTTTCATTAAGGACGTAATCAATTATCGCATTACCAATGGTAGGAGTAATTATAAAAGTTTTAGGTTTTTTAGTTTTTGATTGTATGATTTTAAAAATATTATTATCCCAGTCAAAGTCGGATAGTTTTAATAAAGTCACATCTGTTGCCCTTAAACCTAAAGTTGATATTAACAAAATTATCGCCTTATCCCTAAATCCAAATTCAACCTCTATATCAACTGAATCAATTACTTTTTTAACTTCAGTTGTTGAGTATGTTGTAACTATTTCCTTAGTTGAATTTAAAGATATTTTAGGTATCTTAATTGATAAATCTTCACTTATAATTCGATTTTTAAAACAATAATTTAAAAATACTCTTATAATATTTATATCAAGATTAGCTGAATATCTATCTCGTTCATTAAAAGTATTAAAGTATTTTATCATCAATGAATAAGTAATACTTTCTATCGCTACACTTTTTAAGAAAAGATAAAGTATTTTATTCTTGTTTTCGATTGTTCTTTTACCATTCCCATTTTCAGTACAATAATCCAAATATTTATTTAGAATAATATGGGAATTCTCTGAAATACTATCTTTAATTAAACAATTATTTGGAATAAAACCTGTTTTTTGAAACTCTAGTAGTAAATTACAACTGCGAACGAATCTCCTTATATTAAAATTCATGTTCTGTTCCTCAAAATAGTTTTTACCAAACTTTGAAACAATGAAATCAATCGCCATTTTTTTAGAGAATATGATTTCCTTACCGTAATAATTAATAATTTGATGCCAAATGTAAACGTTAGCTCTTTCAATGGTAGATTTTTTATATCTAAGTTCATACATTTTATTTCTAGCTACTTCCACTAGAGCTGGCATTGCTAATTTGTCAAAGTTCATAGTTTACTTCTCCTTATAATCAAATTTGTCATGAGTCGACAAAAGTAATTATAAATCAAAAGATATTATGTTGAGTTAAAAATAAAAAAATATCCTTATATAAAATAAAGATAGATTAACTCAACATAATATTCAACTACACATAATTGATTCTGG
>JARDZP010000150.1 GCA_029240795.1 Haloplasmataceae bacterium
TAAAGAAACCTGTGATAAGCATAATATTATTTATGATGTTAGAGAAGTTTTTGATTATATGAGAGTTTTTGAAGAGAAAAATAATGAAGTTCAAATAGGATTTGATATATAGTAAATTGCACTAATCAATGGAAGATTGGTGCTTTTTTTATTAAAAAAAGCATAAATTCTTGAAAATAAAATCATATTATGTAAAAATGTACTATGTAGTCTAATTTTAATAAAAATTAGATATAACTTATAGGGGAGGATAAATAATGAATAACTGTTTTTATTGCGGTAAGGAATTAACCGAAGAAGGCGATTTCTGCGGGAATTGTGGGTTGATTAAATTTTATGATCAGGAGGGTGCTGGAAAAAGATTATTAAAACAATTTAAGTATTTGTTTACTAATCCAGTAGCATTTATTCGTACAAGCAAACTTGTAAATCCAATATTTACAGGCGCTACAGCAATCATAATTATTTTAATTCAATTAATAATAATAAAAGGTATGGGAAGGAAGCTTCACTTAAATTTTGAAGCACTAGATACTATCTTGGCTATATTGGGAATAACTGTTGTTGAGGCTGCATTTATGTGGATAATAGTTAATGGTATTTTTAAAAAGAAAGTTAACTTCATGTCATTTCTGAATTTAACCTTATCAATACAATTAATTTCCATAATTATAAACATAATTGGTGCAATATTAGGGGTAGCTATAACACCATATTTATATACAATTGTTTCAACTTTTGGAGCTATTGTTTCTTTATTATTAATGTATCAAGGAATTAAAGATTTTGTACAAGCTGATTTATTTGTATATTTAATTACTATAGTTGGAAGTTTTTCAGGCACAGCTTTAGTAATATCCATCGTATTAAAATCATTAATGAGAAATGCATTAAGATCAATTTTTTAGGGGGAAGTTTATGAGAATAGTAGAAATATTAAAATCGCCTTTCGAAGGGGTTATTAGTAATAGTCAATTAAAAATGAAAGAATCGCTTATAGTTAATCTTATATTAGCATGTGTTTCTGCACTAGCTGTGATTTTAAGTGTAAAAACTTTAGTTAGTGATTTTGTTTCAGGCATAGCTATGTTGGGATTAGGTAGTATCATTGATCAAATGATGTTGAGAATGTTTGTTTTACTTGTAATTAATTTTATACTAATAATTTTAGTTTTTTCAGGAATTATTTTTATAATTAGCAACATGATATTTAAATTAAAAATTTCTTATGAGGAATATGTGTCTATTTGTACATATGCTAATATTATTCCAACCGTCATAATGATAGCTGGATTAATATGTTCATTATTTAGTGTAACTTTATTTTCAATAGTAGTAATGATTCAAATATGTGTATTAATAATTTTAACTTATGAAGGTTTATCTTCAATGATTATGGCAGGAAAAGGTAAAGTTATATATTCTATTGCAATTACATATGTGATAAATGCAATTTTGTTTGTGGCAGCTAATTATTATATTATTGAATCTATGATTGAATCTAGATTTAGAAGTATATTGTAATTAAGTGAGGTGTTATAAATGAAGTGTATTAATTGTAAAAAAGATATAATAGATGGAAGTAGCTTTTGCATATACTGTGGGGAAAAGTTATCAAATAATGATAATTTTAATAATGAAAATAATAATACTGTAGATAATCAAGGGATTTATGATGGGCTTAGTAGTACAGTAGCAGAATGTGGAACAGCAGTTAAGAATAATTTACCTGGATATTATGAAAAAATTAAGACTTTTGTTGCAAAAAATAAGCTTGCTTCAATTATTGGAGCTATTGTTATGGCAGCTATTATTTTAGGCGTAGGTATATTTAGCTTTATGGAGGGAAGACCTGTTAAAGAGGATCAGCTCAAAAATTATTTAGTTGGTCAGAATTTAATGTTAGATGGAGCTCCATTTGAAATCAAAAGTGAACAAATAAAGGCCTTAACAATCACATCAAGAAATTCAGTAAAAAAACAAAGTGATAAAGTTGAAGGTTCAATAACCTTAGACTTTGATAATTCAACAGTTGAGGCTAATGTGAAATTTGATCTTTTTTATGATAAAAACAATAATAAATGGATTTTTAATGGATTAAAGAGTTCAGATATTAAAAGTGTTGAACCTAAAGTAGAGTTGAAAGATAACATTAATGATTTGATAAAGAATTCAACAGTTAATTATGATTTTAAGAGTATTGATTTGAAAAAAGGTTTGTTAAAAGAAATAGGAAATGTTGAAATTAAAGGTTCTGGCTTAAATCGAACTGGAACTGCTGCATTAACCTTATCTAATGGAGTTGTTGAAGCAAAGGTTTCTACAGATTTTGATGCTCGTTTTAGTTTAAAAGATGGTAAATGGCTTTTAAAATCAGATTATTTAAGGGGTAAAGTTATTGACAAGGAAAAGATTTCTAGCAACTTAAGTGATGATGATAAAAAGAAATTTGTACTTACAGCCTTTGATAATGATAGAAGTTATAATTATAAATATAAAATTGGAAGTTTTGATTATGTTGAGAGTATTTATTTAAATAAAGATAACATATCTGATTTAAAAATAAATAATTTTATGGAAGATAAAGATGATTCTATTAGGGTGGAAATTGAAGGACAGGCAGCAAGTGGTGATATAAGCAAAATTAAATTTTCAGGTGTTGCTTATTTAAGTTTATCGTTAGACAAAAATTATAATAATAATATTGAGGTGACTGTAGATTCTGTAGAAGTAGCTAATATTAATCTTGACGCTATTAAGAAAAATTTGCTCGATTTTAAGTTAGATAGTAAACAAATCACAGTTGCAGTTGCAGATACATTTACTCTTGGGACTGAAAATAAAGACAGTAGGATTTTTGATAAGGTTTATGACGGCACAATTACTAGTAATGGGGAAGTAAAAAACATAAAGACTTATATTGATCTTGCTTATAATAGAAAAACAAAGAAATATGAATGGAAATTAGATAATATGGATATAGTTAAAAAATAATATATACATGACTTTTGAAGCATCTTCTAAATTAAAGAAGATGCTTCTGTATTTTATTAATTCTAAAACAACATAATATATTGAAAATATTGTAAGAAATAAAGTATAATATTAAAAGATGATTGTTTTGAAAATTAGTTATTGCCAGGACTATTAGCAGGACATGGCTTATCAACTATAATGATGTCGATGCTTAATGAAATTGGTGGAGGAATAATTGCAGGTTTATTTTTTATTTGCTTGTTTGAATATAGTGGATCACTTTTAGTTCCAATTATGGTTCATGCATTATTCGATTACTCTTATCAATGGTGGGGAATTATTATTGGTTTAGTAGTATTTTTCTATTTAATAATTACATCAAGAAAATTTAATTTGAAGATATTAAAATAACAAACGTGATTATAGTGCTTGGGTATATGTTGTCCTAGTGCTTGGGTATATGTTGTCCAAGCACGCATTTATTTCTTAAAAGTGAATAATTTATCTTTTAAGTTCCAACAATAACTATAGAAAAGTGTATAGTTTTGAAGGAGATTTCTACTTATGAAAAAATTAGTCAGTTTAATAATTATAATTGTGGGTTTTGCTGGGATAATAGGTGGATGTATTACAAAGAGTAGTAAATTTGTAATAACAAATATTACAACAGAGAAGCAAAGACTAGAGACAATAAAGGAAAAAGGTCTACTAACTATTGTTTCTCCACCAAAAGAGGTCCCATTTTTTTTTATAAATTCTGAAACAAATAAAACATCTGGAATTGATGCTGATATTATAACTGAAATTGCAAAGCGTCTTGGGATTAATAAAATTGAAGTGAAA
>JARDZP010000063.1 GCA_029240795.1 Haloplasmataceae bacterium
GATGCACCTGATTGATCATAGTGTGGTGATAATTCCATAACATCTGCACCAACAACATTTAACCCTTTAAATTTTAGAATTGCGTTTAATAGTTCAAGGAAGCTAATTCCACCTGGTTCTGGTGTTCCTGTACCTGGGAACACTGATGGATCTAATACATCATAATCAATTGTAATATAAACCGGTTTCCCTTTAACTTTTTCTAATGCTTCATCTAAACCATTTGTATTATAACGATTTTGAATAACATGCTTTTTAGCCCATTCAAATTCGGTCTTATCACCTGAACGAATTCCAAATTGGAAAATGCGATTATCACCTAATATTTCCCATGAACGGTATAATACATTAGCATGAGATAACTTATGGTTATAATATACATCACGTAAATCTGTATGAGCATCAAAATGTAAGATATGTAAATCAGGATATTTTTCAGCTAAGACCTTGATTGTTCCAACTGATAATGAGTGTTCTCCACCAATCATTAACGGAATTTTTTCGTCATTTACGATTGTTCTTGTAAAATCAGAAATAATATCGATCATTGCACCAACATTACCGATAGCTGGAACTAAATCTCCTGCGTCAAAAATTTTAAATTCAGTAATCTCTCTGTCTTGATATGGACTATATACTTCTAATCCATACGAATCATTACGCATTGCATTTGGCGCAAAACGTGTTCCTGGTCTAAATGATGTTGTTCCATCAAATGGTGCTCCGAATATTACTGTTTTTGATTCATTGTATTCAGCATCACAAAATAAAAAGGTTAATCTGCTTTTTTCCATTTCTTCCTCCAATAGTATTATAAATCTTATTATATTTTAACATTTTAAATGAATACTATCCAATATTTAACATTAATAAACTAAAATATTTATATATTCATTAGTTAGATCTTCTGTGCCAGTTATTACACTACCTTTAGATTTTGAATAAAGAATATAATCAATCGCGTCTTGACTAATAATCTCACCAGGAGCTACTACAGGTATTCCTGGTGGATAACACATAATAAATTCACCACTAACTAAACCATCACTTTCAGTGAATAATACTGGCATTTTACGAGCATAAAAAGCTTCACGTGGGGACACTGACACAACAGTGGGTATGAACTCTACTTTTGCGATTTCTATTTTATCAGATCCATATTTTTCTTTAATTGTTTTTAATGCGTATACTAACTTATCTATGTTTTCTAATGTGTCACCTAAACTTATAACACACATAAAGTTATTCGCATCGCCATATTCAATCAAAATATGAAATTCATCTCTTAAGATGTCACAAATTTCAAACCCAGTTAACCCTACATGAGATACATTTATACTCAATTTTGTAACGTCATAATCAGCTACTGTATCGCCATTTATTAAATCACGAGAGAACACTTTATATCCGCCGATTTTTTTAATTTCTTCTCGTGCGTAATCAGCAAGTTCAACGGCATGGTTTATCATTTCTCTACCCTTTAAAGCTAATTGCATTCTTGCTAAGTCTAAACTAGTCATAAGTAAATAAGATGAACTGGTTGTTTGAGTAATATTTATAATACTTCTAACAAAGTGGGGATTAATTCGATCATCATTTACAAGTAATACGGAACTTTGTGTTAATGATCCCCCTGTTTTATGCATACTTAAAGCACATAAATCAGCTCCTAGTTGAATTCCTCCGTAAGGTGAATTATCACCAAAATAGAAATGAGTACCATGAGCTTCGTCTACTAATACAAGCATTTCAGATTCATGTGCTAATTTTACAATTTCTTTTATATTTGAACATATTCCATAGTATGTTGGGTTAACAATAAAAATAGCTTTTGCGTCAGGATTTTCTTCAATTGCCATTTTGACATCATTTACCGACATTCCTAAGGAAATACCTAATTCAGTATTTAGACCTGGATTGATATAAACAGGTATAGCGCCACTTAATATTAAGGCATTAATGGCTGATTTATGAACATTCCTAGGCATAATAATCTTTTCGCCTTCTCTACAGGCTGCCAAAACCATTGCTTGTACTGCAGATGTAGTACCATTAACCATTAGAAAAGCCTCGTCAGCTCCAAATAGATCTGCCATTAATTTTTCTGCTTCTCTGATGACTCCTGTTGGATGCATGGCATTATCAATTGTTTTGGATGAATTTACATCATATTCTACTGCTTTTACACCTAGAAATTCTTGCAAATATGGATTACCACGACCTCTTTTATGACCAGGAACATCAAATGGAATTGTTTCATCAGCAATTAGTTTTTTAAGTGCCTCATAGATTGGGGCTCTATCGTGTTGTAATTTCATTAAATTCTTCTCCTTCATGCCATTTGTTTAGTGTTAATAAACTTATTGTTTACTAATATAAACCATATAGTATTTTATTACTTAATGAATAAAAATGCAATAGAAATATTAAAAAATGGTTAAAAATAATTAATTAATACAAAAAAGAATGATTACACCATTAGTTTATAATCATTCTTTAAAATTATTAGTGTTCTAACTCATAAATTAAAACTGTTGCATCTTTATATTTACTGTTTAAAATACTTTCTTCTGTTAAGAAAAAATCTTCTTTTGGAAATTCAATAAATCCCAAATTGGCAAACATTTCTTTTATACCATCATTATTAATGATGACAAAAACACGTTTAATATCTTTACTTCTTAAACTATCAAAATATTTTTGATACATTTCATACAAATATTTTTGATCAACATCTTTATCAAAGATGAAATATCTTATTAACGCTTTATTCCTAAATAATTCGAAGGTAATCATACCAACCACTATTTCATCTTTTAATATTAAGATTGCATTTTCAAATAAATCATCTTCTATCTCATTGAGTGAATGAACACTCTGAAGAAAGCTTAAAACCTTTTCATAATCACTAGGCTCGTACACCTTTACTACAATATTGGGTTCCATAAAATCCCTCCCATAGATTATATGAAATTCACCTAGTTTTTATAACCAAATAATTTTTTAATTTTTTCAACAATTAAAAATTTGTATTCAATTTCATAATTTTCTTCTGTAACTTCAACGTCTCCATCCACCGCCACATCAAGTAGACACAATGGAGGAAATAAAACACACCACCAATTGTCGCCTTGCCCATCACCTAAAACAATATACACAGCTTCATATTTTCCAGCAGGATATAATTTATCAGCATATATTTTATCTGGAAAATTAGTTACACCATAATTCACATAGTAATCTTCCTCAAGATTATTTTCTTCTAATACTTTTTCTACAGCTTTCTTAATAAGTTCTAAATTTTCGAAAACGACAGTTCTTGCTTCATTGTAATCCTCTGTCTTTTCTACTAAAGGATAAATAACATTAATTACTTCATCTCTTACCTTATTTTTAATCTCTTGATCAATTTCTTCATTACTATTTGCTAATATGCGTAACCGAATAGCTTCTTGTGGTATATCATTTGAATTCGATTGAACAAAATTCATTTTATCTTGGATACTAATAAGTACCGCAAAGAAAAAAATGAGAATCGTAATTCCGCGACGCATAAATTCACCTACCTTTCTATTTCCATTATGAAGAAAAGTAGGTGAATTTATTCATTATATTTGCGATTTCAACCAATTTACAATATCCTGATAGACTTCTTCTTTATTATTTTCATTAAATAGTTCATGCCTTGCACCATGGTATAATTCCATTTGTACATTTTCTAAGTTTTTACGATAAACATTATAGAGTTTCTTGACACCTTCACCCATATTGCCAACAGGATCTTGATCACCTGATATAATTAGCAAAGGCATTTTCTTGTTTACTTTTTTGATATTACTTTCTTTTGCTACTTGTTTTAAACCACGAAAAAAATCATAGTAGAATCGATTGCTACAAATGAAACCACATTTAGGGTCTGCAACATATTTATCTACTTCAGCATTTTCTCGAGATAACCAATCAAATTTAGTCCGATTAGGACTAAAAGCAGTATTGTAATTGCCAAATGACATTTTATCTAATAATTTGCCTTCACTTTTCTCTTTTTTAATCACACAAGAGAGCTTAGCTAAAATAACGCCAATACTTAATAATTTTTGACCATAATTACTGCCTGATAAAATAGCACCATGAACTTTAATATATTTTTGAATATACATTTGTACAACAAATGATCCCATACTATGACCAAGTAAAATAACCTTTTTATATTCGTATTTTTCTTTAACATATGAAACAACAACATCTAAATCTTCTACCATTTTATTAAAACCATCTTTACCTAGATAGCCTAACTCTTCGCCCTCTAAAATTGATTCACCATGACCACGTTGATCATATGTAATGACAGAGTAATTATTTTGATTTAAATAATTTGCTAACTCATCATATCTTAAGCTATGTTCGCACATGCCATGAACACATATAACAATCGCTTTAGGATTATTAATTATGTATCTTCTAATACTTAATTTAATTTCATCTAAGCCAATTAATTTTAGATTTTCCACATAAAACACCTCATTAATAATTTATTTATATGATTATACCTATAACTCAGTTTAACAATACATCCAAACCTTTGTTTCTTATAATATAAATAAGAAAACATTGGTTCGGAGGTAATTGTATATTCATTATGAAACTATGATTTTATTTCAATTTCGAAAATAATATTCAACTGAAGAGGACGAGGAACAGAAGTATTTACAATCATATTTAGACGAATTTTGTTATAGGTCTAATAGAAGAAACTTTGCCAGCACATGGTTTATTCGGTTATTGTTCTATTGCACACAAACTGGGCCAATTACCTATACTGAGTAAGGGTATAATCATTTTTTGACAACTTTATTCTTAAGTTCAATCGCTTTATCTTTTAACTTATCAAAATTATTATCTTGTACTAAAATCATAATTCCAGAAGTAATCAAACAAAGACTATGAATATTAAAAGGATTAGTTAATACCCCAACAACAATACTAATAACTGCACATTCTATATATTTATTTTCATTAAATAATTTAATCGCTACTCTAATTAAAACTAACCAAACAATTAACATGAAAAAACTAAATATAAATAAAAATGATATTTCTAAATTATTATTTATTATTTTATTAAATATATTAAATAAAATATTGATATATTCAACAAACATATAAATTAAATATATAATAAATCCTACATTTAGTAAAATAAGTGAGAGATAGTATTTATTATCCTTTTTAACAAAATGTTTCAAAAAATCTGAATTATTATTTGTTATTAATATATAAATAACATAATAATTAACAATAGCGAATGGTGTTATGACACCATATAAAACAGCTTGAATAATAAGTGGAATGAGCACTGGTTCATAATTTTCTTTATATATTTTAACTTCAATTATATTCTTTAGTCTTGATAAAAGTGAAATATAAACCAATATTCCTACTATAAATAGGATATTATAAAAGAGCTTTACTTCATCACTTTCATAATACCCTAAATACGTATCAATCATTAAATATCCAAGTAAGCCAAAAAATATAGTCATACATATTAAATATGATGTATTAAGTAGTTTTGTTAAAAAATTTATATATCCCATTATTTCCCCCTTGTCCCATGCTAATTTAATTATAGTTTGATTTAAATGATATTTCAATATAAAAAGGCTTGAAATCAAGCCTTTTTATTATTTTCACTAAGTTTTTTATTAACAAGATTGAATTGTAGTAAAATTCCGATTAAACAAAATAGTAAAATCAATAATAGTGTTATAGTCCTCGTTGTAATAATAAATGATTCTAATAATTGACCAACAATATTAAATAAAATGACTAGAAAAACTGTAATTGAAAGAAGATTAAATAGAATAAAACTCTTAGATCTCATATATACCACCCTTATAGTAATAATTATTTATCTAAGTATAATTATAATTTTATTTTTTAAAAATAATCACATATTTTGACGAATAAAAAAAATACTCTCTAATTCGTAGAGAGTATTGCTACACATAATTATTTATTTCTTTATTAAGCTCACACCAGTCATTTCTACCGGTTGTTTAACACCTAAGAATTCTAGCATTGTTGGAGCTAAATCACCAAGATTTCCACCTTGACGAATTTCTATCCCTTTTTCAGTTATGATGATTGGAACTGGATTTGTTGTGTGAGCTGTAAATGGTTCACCGTTCTCATCAATCATTTTTTCAGCATTTCCATGGTCTGCAGTAATTAAAGCTACGCCGCCTTTAGCTAAGATAGCATGAACTACTTTACCTAAACACGCATCAACTGTTTCAACTGCTTTGGTAGCTGCAGGAATATTACCTGTATGACCAACCATATCACAGTTTGCAAAGTTTAAGACAATTACATTTGGTGTATCAGTTTCAATTTCATTTAAAACTGCTTCAGTTACTTCATAAGCACTCATTTCAGGTTTTAAATCAAATGTTTCTACTTTTGGAGATTCTATTAAGACCCGTTTAGAACCGCTAATTTCTTTATCTAATCCACCATCAAAGAAAAATGTCACGTGAGCGTATTTTTGAGTTTCAGCAATACGTAATTGTTTTAAGCCTTCTTTAGATAAAACTTCACCTAATGTATTAGATAAGTCTTGTAAACCGTAAGCAATTTCGCCTTTTACACTTTCAGCATAATGCATAAATGAAACCAATTGTACCTTCCTTGGACCTCTAGAAGCATCTAAAACAGCTTTACCAGCTTTAGAATATTTCGCTACGTTTTCTGGATTAGAAATTGCTGTAGCGATTTGAATTGCTCTATCAGGGCGGAAATTAGCAAATATTACTGCATCATGATCTTCAACCATACTATCTTCATCAACAATGAATGGTAACACGAATTCATCTAAAACATCTTTCGAATATGAAGCTTCAATACCTGCCTTTGCTGAATCATATTGTAAACCTTTATTAATTGTTAAGGCATCATAAGCTAATTGTGTACGATCATAATCCTTATCGCGATCCATCGCATAAAAACGACCAGCAACTGTACCGATTTTTCCTACACCGATTTTAGCCATTGCACTTTCTAATTGTTCAACAAATGTTACTGATGATTTGGGAGCTACATCACGTCCATCTAAAAATGCATGTACATAAACTTTTTCTACGTTATTACGTTTTGCAAGTTCAATTAAAGCTATTATATGATTAATGTGAGAGTGTACTCCACCATCAGATAATAAACCAAATATATGTAATTTTTTATTATTTTCTTTTACATGTTTAATCACATTTAAGAATTTTTCATTTTGATAAAATTCACCTGTTTTTATCGCTAAATTAAGTCTTGTTAAAGATTGATATACGATACGGCCTGCACCAAGATTTAGATGCCCAACTTCACTATTCCCCATTTGACCTTCTGGTAAGCCAACAGCCTCACCACTTGCTTCAAGTGTTCCATTAGGATAACTTTTTAAATATTTATCAAAGTTAGGTTTTTTAGCAAGTTCTACCGCATTTCCAGCATATTTAGGACCATAAGCAAATCCATCTAAGATTATTAAAGCTACTAAGTTTTTATTCATATAGAAACCTCCTTATACATTTTATAGTATACATTTTTACGAAAATTTTTACAAGACAAAAGCATATTTTACTAAATGTAAGCGTTTAAGTATATCTCGTTAATTTATTAATTTCAACACTGTATTAGTCTATCCCAATTAATTAAAATTAAAAAAATTGTTAACAACTGTCTAACAATTTATTTATTTATTAAATATAATTCATTTTTAAAATACTTTAAAGCTTCCTTTTGAAACAAAGGAACTAAATTATTAATTGCTATATCTAAATCAGCCCAAACTAATTCATGATTTTTTTCAATTGGCTCAATCACTTTTTCTTTTAAAACAACATTATAGAAATATCCTTCAGACACTCTAAAGTCACTTGTATGTGGAGAGTAAAAATATTCTTTTGATTTACAAATAAAATCATAAACATCACAATCATAACCAATTTCTTCAAGTAATTCTCTTTTTACACATTCTTGATAATTTTCAAGGCTTTCCATTCCACCACCAGGCATATAATGACCTTTAGTTAATTTTACTAGCGCTATTTTATTTTCATTATTAAATATAACTCCATATGCACATTGTCTTTGTTTATATTGAACATTAGTAATCTTTTTATTACAAAAGACTTCTTTTAGATTAATTTCTTTTAAAAACTTTACTTCTTCTTCCGTTTTACCAACAATTTTATACCCCATTTTTTGATGTGCCAAAATACTAATTGAATTGTCTAATTCAGCATCAGACGCAACTTCACTAAAACCTTTTGATAGTGACCATTTTTCTACCGCTTCAATTAACTTTTTTCCAATTCCGCTATTTCGATAATTTGGTTCTACATACCAACCTTCAATAAATCCTATTGGCGTTGTGTGACATCCTGGTGCATGATCATGAATGGATGCTTCAACAAAACCAATAATATCATTATTTTTTTCCACAACAAATACAGGATAATTTAAAAAATTATTTAAACATTCATTTATTTCTTTTAAGTGCTCATCTTTTGAGCAATGTGGCCATAGGTTAAATCGCATTTCTAACCATTTATTAATATCATTTTTATTTGCTATTCTAACAAACAAATTAATTCCCCCTTAATGATTTGCTCATTTAATTATATCATAAATACAAAACAAAAAGAACTCGGATAAACCGAATTCTTTTCGTATAAATAAATAGTTGATTAGGGGGGTAAATATGTTATGTGAGTTTTGGGGGGATATATTAAATTATAAAGGGTAGGTTTGCACTCATCGTGCATTAATATTATGAGTAGAGTATTCAAATTTTATTCAATAAATTTTATTATTTTTTTATAAAATATTTCATAACCTAATTCTGATAAATGAATACCATCGTAAGTGTAATCTCTTTTCAGTTCATTTTGATTATTTTTAAAGTCTACATTGATTTCTAAATACATTAATTGATATTTTTCTACAAGATCTTTGATCATTTCATTTAATTCATCAATCTCAATATTAAATTTATTAACATGAAATTTTTTAACTACTTCACCATCAGTAATGGGTAATATAGGCATAATATAAAATTTTGTATTAGGAAGTTTAGCTGTTAATTCATTTAAAATATATTCATAGGTCTTTTTAATATCAATCGGTTTATCTGTAAACCAAATATCATTATTTGTCATATAATCATTAATCCCAATCATAAGAAACAATTTGTCAGGATTTTTATTAATTACAGAATCTAATCTTTTAATTACATCGATGGTTCTATTACCACTAATTCCCATATTAGATACCTTATTGTGACTTAATAGTAATTTAAACCCTTGTGTAATTGAGTCTCCTAAAAAAACGATATTGTCCATATTAAACTCCTTATAAAAAGGTTATTCTCACGAATAACCTAAAGTAATTATTTATTAAAGTTTGTCATTGTGATAAATGCTTCTGCTTCAAGTGATGCTCCACCAATTAGAGCACCGTCAATATGTTCTTGTGCCATTAACTCTTTAATATTATTTGGTTTTACAGAACCTCCGTATTGAACACGAACTTCATCAGCGACTTCTTTACCATATACTCTTTCAATAACAGAACGAATATATCCACAAGTTTCATTCGCAATTTCAGCAGTAGCTGTACGGCCTGTCCCTATTGCCCAAATTGGTTCATATGCGACTACAACTTTTTTAACTTGTTCTTTTGTAAGTCCACTTAACGCTTTTACTGTTTGAGCATCAACAATAACATTTGTTGTGCCATTTTCACGTTCTTGTAATTTTTCACCTACACAAACGATAGGTGTTAAATCATATTTAAATGCAGCATGAACTTTCTTATTTACAGATTCATCTGTTTCATTAAACATTTCTCTTCTTTCACTGTGTCCAATAATAACATATTGCACACCTGTATCTTTTAATAGAAATGGAGATACTTCACCCGTATATGCACCTTTTTCTTCAAAATGCATATTTTGTGCACCTATTTTTAAATGATCACCTTGTCTTTTAACAAGACAACGAAGTAGCACTGCAGGGGCACAAATTACAGTTTCAACCTCATCAATAGAAGGTACAGCTTGATTTACTGTATAAATAAATTGTAGTGCCTCATCGCGTGTTTTATACATTTTCCAGTTTCCTGCAATAATTGGCTTTCTCATTGTATACTCTCCTTTATAAAGATTTCATTTTTATTATACAACATTATAATATATTTAAAAAGAGATATAATATACTTATTTTTTTAATATTTATTATATTTTACGTACACTATTTCTTATATTGTTATTTATAATTGTTTGTTTTAACTCTTTTAGTGTCTTTATACATACTTGAATAAAAATTGATGTCGAAGGAAAATCACTACTATCTATATTATGTCCAAATAAGATTCGAGCATAAAAGGTATTGTTTTGCGAAAAAGATGATTTAATACAAGATCTCATCGCCTTTTCAACACTTGTTGAAGTTACTTCAAAATGTTCACTAATCATCTTATATATTTCTTGCATTTTTTTATAAATATTTACATTATTTTCAAACATCACATTTAATGTATATTCAAAATAAGTATAACCAAGATAAGATCTCAAAAGACCTAATTGTTTTAATAAAAGAATGATTTCAGCTGATGTATCAAAATATAATTTACTTTGATTTAGTTTATTTAATTGTGCATAATTAATAATATCAATAATTTTATTACATTCAATATTAAAGTCTGGGATATAGTCTATACCTAGACTACTACATTTATTATGTACAAATTCATTAATAAATGGTGTGATTAAAATAATTATTGACGGTCTTTGTTTGGTAGTTTTTAACAATATCTCAAGGGCATATAAGCCAGTAATGTAGGACAATGCATTTTTTACAATTACTATATCATAATTATCTAAATTATTGAGTTTTAGTAAAGCTTGTCCATCAATTGCTGTTCCTACTACTTTTATAAACTCATTTTCTTCATATTCATTTTGAATTTTTTTTATAATTTCATAACTATTATGAACTATTAATAACTTCTTCTTCTTCATCTGTTACTTATCCCCCAAATTAAGGTTAAAAAAGTTAATCATTTAAGATTAACTTTTTATTTTTTTAAAATTTCATTTCTACGTCTTTACGTTTAAATTCTTCAGCTTCAAAGAATTGTCTAGTTGTAAAGTGAAACATATTTGCGATTATATTTGATGGAAATAATTGAACTTTTTGGTTATAAGAAGATACATTTGCATTATACACTCTTCTTGCAGCTTGTAAATGTTCTTCAACATCAGCAATTGTTACTTGTAAATGTTTAAAATTATCATTAGCTTTTAAATCTGGGTATTGTTCTACCACAACATTAATTGCACGCATAGCTTGGTCCATTTGAGTAACGATTTGTTGTTTTTCTTGAATAGAAGCGCTATTCAAATGTACTTGATTACGTAAAGAAATAACCTTTTCTAAAGTTTCTTGTTCATGTTTAGCATACCCCTTAACAACTTCAATCATTTTTGTTAATACATCGAAGCGTTTAGTTAACGCAACATCAATACCTGATTCTGCTTCTTCTACTTTAATTTTACCAGTTTGTAGGCTGTTATAGCCACCTGCTAACCAAAGTAAGAAGATTACAACAATTCCAATAATAACATATAGTAGCCACATATTTAAATCCTCCTTTAAATTTTAAAAATATTTCTATTTAATTTTAATTCATCTATAATGTCTTTTAAAATTAAAATATCTTGAACTTGAGATTGAATAAAATTGTCGTCGATTGGTGACCAAATGGGTGGCTCAAATCCATTTGCTGAATTATAAACAGCAATATGTAGTTTTGTGCCAATAAATGAGAAATAAATCTTTCCTGGATATCTTTTTTCTAGAACTTTAATTTTTTCCATTAAAGATGGTGTTAATACATAAAATGCATCATGTTCATTAGAAGAGTAGGTTTTAAACTTTTTATTAAACTCGACGTCTTCTAAAGCGATTTTTTTTATACTTAAGCCCCATGAAGGTCCTTCAAATAGATTATCTTCTCGCACTTGAATAATACCATTAAATTCTTTATTAAAGTCATAAATAAACCAACGTCCAGAGTAATATGTCACATAATGTACTTGTCTACGTCCTTTGCTGTCATGCGTTACACGTCTTTCTTCCATTCTAACATCGCTGCTAATAAATTCTACTTCATCAATAATACCACGCATTAGGTCTTCAGAATGGAAACGATCAGCCTTTTTAAATAGCCGAGATTGCATTACATCATCATGCGACAGTCCATTTTTATATTCATATTTTAAATCTATACCGGTTTTAGCAATTAATAGTGGCATTAGTTGTTCTTTAAATGCCTTTTTATATTTATTAGCACTATCAGCGACTACACCTATCGTCATTATAACTGCTATAATCAGACCAATAATGAAACCTTGCTGGCCATAAATAACGAGACCTATTAATGCGATAACTGCAGATATTCCTAAAAATATTAAAAGTTTTTTAGTTATATTTTTACGTTTAAGTTCTAACTCATTAATAATTTGATCATAATCCATAGTTCAACCTCCCATATAAATAATTATAACATAATTAAATAATTAATAAATATATATAATTTAAATA
>JARDZP010000064.1 GCA_029240795.1 Haloplasmataceae bacterium
CCAATTCACGCCCTAATGTGTGATTGGTTGGTAGGCTCTCTCCTGTTCCATTAGTATAACAATGTCAAACTCGCCAAACTCTAAGACCCCGCCAAGCCCTATTTCTAGGTATTGCCTGCAACGAAAAACACCGTATCGGCACTTGGGACCTTATACATTTCGTGGCTCAATCGTTTCAGGTTTCCCATTCGGCTCGAATGCTTTCTTGTCAACAACACTTAACATTACTGTTTCAGTGCCAAGACTGATAACAACCGGGGAGGGATCTTCCTTCGTTGAATGGAAATCGCACCCATTATATACCAATGACTGTCAAATTACTGTTAAGTAAAGTGGAAATTTTTATATTCACAGGACGCACATCTTTTAATATTATAACATAAAAATCAAACATTTCTTCGCATTTTTCGCTCATTTACATAATTTTCTATTCATTATTGGCATTACAATTCAGGAAAACACTTTCATTTTAATTAAAACGTTTTCAAATTTTATTTGTGTTGACTAGAATTATTTCAAGTGCTAAAATTAATTTCGGTGTTGAGAACACCATTTTAAAAAAGTCGTTTCTCATATTACCCCTTTCAAAATCTCATAATCAATCCCTCAACAAACTCATATTTACCCCCTATAACCCTATCATAATCAATCCCTCAACAAACTTATACTTATCCCTTAAACTCTTTTTTTCAAACATTTATCTCCCCAATAAAAAACAGCCCTCCCAAGCTGTTTTTTTTTTATTTTTGTGAGACTTTTCATGATCAAAACATCGACATCATTTCTCTTTTTTTAAAATTTGTTTCATAAGTAAATGAAAATATAATAAAAATCGCGACAAAAATTGGCAGTACTTATATTATTCAAGTATTACTTGACAATAATATTAACTCGTTTTTTATAAACGTTTTCATTGGTAAAACGATTGACTGAACCAATTCAAAGTGATAGAATTTATTTTGGTGCTAAGAGCACCGTTTTAAAAGTCGTTTCTCATATTACCCTTTTATATCACAATCCTCAAACTCATATTTACCCCCCAAAACCCCTCATATTCATTCCCTTAACAATTTAAATATCTCCCCAAATAAAAAACAGCTGCCCCCTCAGCTGTTTTTTTCTATATATTAAATTCCGTCCTTAAGTAATACGAGTTCAAATGCTGGACTACCATTTAATAAACCGATTGCATAAATTGTATAAGATTCATTTGGTAATAATGTTAAATTAGGAACTGTTAATAATACCTGATTCGTTCCAAATCTAACTACATTAAAAGTAAGATTTCCAGCTCCAATTGGAATATAATCCGTTGCTTGTTTATATCTTGTATCTGTAAACAAACGTGTACCATTAGCCAAAACTAAGTCAACTGCAGGAGCATTTGGTGATAAATGAACAAAACGTAATCTAGCACTATTTCCCAAAACAGGAATAGCTGGAAGGCCACCTATATCATAATTTAGATTTTCATCTTGACGATCATTACATGTTTTACATGCATATGATTTGTTTTCATTAATAGGGTATTGTTGCCATGGAAGTTGACTCATCCCAGTTTGTGGCATTCCATCATATCCAAAACCATATTGAGGTTGAGGCATAGGATTTACAACTTGTTGTTGTGGAACTTGAAACATAGGATTGTACATCGGTTGTTGATAAAAATTATGTGGAATCGCAAAATAAGGGTTTGCGAAATTTGGATTAAATCTTGTATCTGTAATATCCTCAAGTACAATTAAATCAACATTACCTGTTTCATAAATGGCAGAAATTGTGATAAATTTATTACCATCTAAAGTTAATGTCTGATTATACAATAATTCACCAGTTGCGGTATTTCTGATCTTAACATTATTTCTTCCTCTTTGAATAGGTAAATAATTAGTTACTTCACTATAATTAAGACCCTCAACTACTAAACGATCTTGTAAATAAATATTTACGGGTTGAGCAATAGTTGCTGCATGAAAGATTCTTACACCCGAAATTTGGTCAGTTAAATTAATATTCATAATATTTTCCCTCCTATAATCGTTCACTACTATTATATGTATAATAGATAAAATGCTCATAGGCGTTAAAACAAATTTATTTAATGAAGAATAACTCATGAGTTTGTGTTATAATATAAACAAAAACAGTGATAGGAGCAACTATGAAAAAAATTACTTTACTAGATCATGAACAAATCGTTCATAAAGTTAAATATTCAAACAAATCAACATTTATATCTTTTTTACTTTTTATTTTATTTACTGTTATATATGATTACTTAAATAAAATTGAATATTTATCAATTGTTGCTTTTTTATTCATGTTTATATTCGTTGTACCTACATTATTTAAAATTCTATTTAATTTATATCATCGAATTTTTCAACGTATCTATATCACAAATGAAAGAATCATCATAGTAAATGGTTATTTTTTAAAAATATTTAAAATATTTTATATTAAAGACATAACCGGTGTTTTTTATAAAGCAAAAAAGTTTGATAATGTAAATAATTCATCGTCAGTTAAAGTTACCTTTAAAAACAATAAAAAAATCGTCTTTAAAAAAGTGACATATGGTATTCAAATTGCTAAATTACTAAGTGTAAACCTAAATAAAGATAATAAATAATAAAACGTTCATTTTCTATTCAATAGATTCCGTTTATTATTTTAAAATAAGTTTAAAGGGACTTCTTGTGA
This sequence comes from Haloplasmataceae bacterium, assembly GCA_029240795.1. Classification (GTDB taxonomy): domain Bacteria; phylum Bacillota_I; class Bacilli_A; order Haloplasmatales; family Haloplasmataceae; genus JARDZP01. The sequence continues at coordinate 2,704 of JARDZP010000064.1, forward strand.
AGGAGACTTCTGAATAAGCGGTCTCTTTTACTATTTAAATTATATTGTTAAAAAATAAAAAGCTAGAAAATCCAAAAAATTGGTTTTTTCTAGCTTTTTATTTCTTTTGGGCTTATTAAATTAACATCATATGAATTTTTTTGAAGATCGGTTTAGTCATGGGAATTAATGCGAATATAATAACGAATTCATTAGCACCACCATATGTTAAAAAGGCAGAAATAATAAATAAAGCCGCTAATGCATTGTACGGATTCTTGGTTCCTACTATGGACAATATACTTTCTGCAATAGAAATAGTTGCCCTACTTTTATCCATGTATTTTGCTAATACAGAACCTAGTAAGAATATAGCAAAATTTGAGGCAATAAAGCTGGCAAGTGCTATCATGTAAGAATTTTCTTTACCAAATACGGTTTTTAGTATCGGTACATCGTTAAACAGCAATACGACAATCGTAGCTATTGGCGCAGCAATGATGATACTGAACTTTTTAATAATTAATAGAATAATCGTTAATAGACCTAACAATATTCCAAGTAATCCGAGTATATCCACTCTATTTCTACCTCGTTTCTCTAGTTGTAAGGATATTAAGAAAACAACTGTTATCAGAATAATTTAAAGCCTATAATTTAAAACAAAGCTATGTTTACTACATTTTTACAAATGACTACTCATAATCAATTAGAACTGATCAGAATAACAAGAGTTGTGTGTTGCTTTTTGAAGGATCTAACAGGTTATACATTGTTACCCCCTTCCAAACGTACAATAATCTTTAAAAGTTAGAGCCGGTCAATTCAATTATCAAGTGATTACAATACTACTCGAATAATTCCAAAAATGATAAGGTATTAGATAACCTATCACAATTACATTTATGCCTAGAATTATCCTGTCAATTATAAACTTCTTATGAATTTGTAACACTCACTTACAAAAAGGATTTGAGTTCTTTCATAAGAACATCAATAGTTTGTTTTTCCTTGTAATATTAAAAATAAATTTTATAGAAATTATCTATTTATTACTTTTCTAAGTTTTAACTAACTTATCCATTAAATAGGTTGGTAAAAAATGATTAGCTACTTTGAAAAAAGGTTACGATTCTTTTGAATGTAACCTTTTCACTTACTTATCTTAAACTTTTTAATGCCTTACTCCATGACACAACCTGACTAAGCATCGCATTAATATTGTCAACATGTAATGCAGCTGGTTTGAAAACCGAATAGTTTTCAAAATCTGTAAATAGATTTAAAGTTGGATGAACTCTGACATCTGCAATCATTAATTCTCCACAAATACCTCTTAAGTGTTCAGCAGCACGTGCTCCACCAGTTGAACCATAGCTTACAATACCGGCAGCTTTATTATTCCATTCATCTCTTGCTAAGTCTAAGGCATTTTTTAAAGCCCCTGTAATACTGTGATTGTATTCTGCGACAATAAATACAAATCCGTCTAAATTAGCAAGTTTCTTTGACCAATTTGTAACTTGTTCCATTCCATTTGGATCACCTAAGAATGGTAAATTAAATTTTGCAATATCTACGATCTCATAGTCTGCATCTCCACGTTTATCGGCAATTCCCTTTACCCAATCACCTACTTGTGGACTTACACGATTAGGACGTGTACTACCTAAAATTATTCCAATTTTTAATTTTTGATTATCCATTTGTTTCCTCCTATAATTTTTAAGAAGTATATCAAGTATGCTCATATCATATCACCTTTCTCAATATACATTATTATAATTTACTGTGAATATATTTTTATTCAATTATAAATTTTAAAAAGATAAAGTCTATATCCTTATTTTCTTTAGAAACTCCAACTTTTTTTAACTCATCTTCTTTGCCTTTCCTTTAAGTTTATCAAGGATATTGGGATCCTTTTTTTGAAGTTCTTCAAGATTACCGTAACACTTTATTATTCGTTGTTTAGCCTTTCCAAATTCATCACGATATCCTTCAACGAGATAAATCTTTGAAAAATTGATGTTGGGCTTTTAGTCACGCCAATATACAGACTAATCATCTCCATAAAATAAATCACAAAATAATGCATATATTTGTAAAATAATGGTAAGAAAAAACGCCTCAAAATGAGGCGTTAAGTACATTTATTATTCTATTAACTTATATACTCAGGTTATAATAAGCAATCTATGATTCTTATACTTATAATCCAAATCATTCACAGTAATTTTTAATAAAGATGTCATATCTTAAATAATAACTAATAGTTAAAATGATAAATAGACTGTTATAAAATTAGGCTAATCATAGGATCATTTTCAATTTCTTTGAAGATGATAAAGATTGCAACAAAAAAGATGATCATTCCTAAATATACAAAAAAGTAAGTCTCACGTTTTTTAAACATATTTATCACTCCACTTAACATAAGGATATAAGTTTATTCAATATTTTAATTTTATAGTAATTTGATTTGATAGTAATAAAGATAGAAAATTAATGCGATTAATAAACAAATGATAATTAAAAAAGAAATTTGAATTTTTTTATACATGATAACACCTCAAAAATTTAATACTTACAATAACTTTGTTATAAAAAGTATAACACATATTTTAAACAGTGGATTTGCAAATGTAAAAAGTATTAAAATGATGTATATTTCGACATAAAATCCGTACTTTTTATAAATTTTGTCACCGAAATTACATATATTTATGTGTAAATGACAAAAGAAAATCATATCAGCTTGAGAGATACAAAAGTTTTTTCTTTTTGGATTTCTTATTTTAAATTAAAAAAAGGATAAAATCATATGACTTTATCCCATACACTAATTTGTTTAAATCAAAATTACTTGTTTCTAATCACTTTTTTAATTATCATTTTACAAAAAAACATCTCTTAATAAAGATATTTTTTGATGACTTCAGAGAACTTTTCCTCATCCCAAATGGTGATATTTAATTCTTTCGCTTTTGTTAACTTTGAACCAGCTTCAAGTCCCGCTACTACTACATCTGTTTTCTTACTTACACTACTAGATACATTCGCGCCTAGTCTTTCTAATATTGCTTTTACCTCATCCCGTTTCAGCTTTTCAAGTGTGCCAGTTAAGACAAATGTTTTACCTTTAAATTCTATTGCATCAACAACTTCAACTTGTCCAATATATGTCATATTTAAACCTAAAGTCTTTAATTCACTAATAACGCTTAAATGATCTTCATCATGAAAGTATTCATATAAACTATTAGACATGACGTCGCCTATTTCTTCAACTTGCATAAAATCATCTTTTGTTGAATTCATTATTTCATCCATATTTTTAAACTTTTTCGCTAAAGTTTTAGCGGCTTTATTTCCTACAAAGCGAATTCCTAAACCAAATATTAATTTCTCTAAACTATTTTTTTTAGAAATTTCAATCGCTACTAATAAATTATCTGTTGACTTTTCACCAAAGCGCTCTAAAACAAGTAAATCAGGTTTTTTTAATCGATAAATATCAGGAATTTTATGAATTAATTTTTCATTAAAAAGCTGTTCCACTATTTTTTCACCTAAACCTTCGATATTCATCGCATCACGACTACAAAAATGAATCAGTGATTCAATAATACGTGCTGGACAGTGATCATTTACACAATAATGATCAGCTTCTTTTACATTTCTTACAAGAGGTTCATTACACTCAGGACATTTATCTATCATTTTAAATTCGACTTCATTACCAATTCGTTCTTCAATAACTGGTCTGACGATTTCCGGGATTACATAACCTGCTTTTCTAACAATTACACGGTCTCCAATACGAATATCTCTAATCTTAATGAAATCCTCGTTATGTAATGTAGCTCTTTGAACAAGTGATCCTGATACTCTTACAGGTTCTAAAACAGCATTTGGAGTAATACTACCTGTTCTACCTACTGTAAAAATGATATCTTTTAATATTGTTGTTACTTCTTCAGCTGGGAATTTATACGCAATTGCCCACTTTGGTGTTTTTGCGGTGTATCCTACCTCAGTTTGAGCATACAAGTCATCTAGCTTGACAACTAATCCATCAATTTCAAATGGTAAGTTATTTAAATTGTTCGACCAGTAATTAATGAAATCTAATACTTCATCTACATTCTTGCATAAACGACGTTCCTTACTCGTTTTAAACCCAAGTTGATCTAAATAGTCTAGTGTTTCACTATGTGCAATAAATCCCATATTTGAAGCATTAGGAACATTGTATAGAAATACATCTAAATTACGTTTTGCGGCGATTTTTGAATCTAAATTACGTACTGAGCCAGCTGCTGCGTTTCGAGGATTCGCAAATATTGGTAAATCATTTAAGCGTTTTTCTTCATTCAGTTTATCAAATGATTTTTTAGGCATATAGATTTCACCACGAACTTCAATATCAAGTTTTTCTTTTAATTTAAGTGGGATAGATTTTATTGTTTTAACATTGTGACTGATGTCTTCACCAACAACTCCGTCACCACGTGTTGCTGCATACTTAAAAAACCCATCTTGATAATGAATGGTTACTGCCAAACCATCAATTTTTAATTCACACATATATTGAGGATTATGAACTATTTCTTTTATTTTACGATCATAATCACGAATATCATCTTCACTAAAGGCATTGCTTAAAGAAAGCATCGGAATTTTATGTTCAACCTTTTCAAATTGTTCTAACACTTGTCCATTAACACGTTGTGTAGGTGAATCAGAAGTTCGATATTCAGGATATTTCTCTTCTAATTCCTTTAACTCCTGCATTAAGCGATCATATTCTCTATCAGATACAGTTGGGTTATCTAAAACATAATATTCATAAATATATTTATTTATTATTTCTTTTAATTCGTGTATTCGATTTATCACACTAAAATCTCCTTTTAAATATCTCATATAAATTATATCATTATTTTATGATAATTTACAAAAAAAACCTTGAAAAACAAGGTTATTTTATATTTTTACTATTAAGTTGATTATTATAACTCTTCGAAGATAATTCACTTAAGTATTTATCTAAAAAAAAGAGAAATTGCTCATAATTATAATTTTCTAATGCGAATTGTGCTGCTTTTTTGGCTTTTAATTGATAACTTAGATCTTTTATATCATTTTTAGATAATACGATTAGCTTACCATAAATAAGTGAAACAATAATTATTAGTATGTACATTATAGATATGGGAATAATATTCAGGTAACTTCTAATCAAACAAATGATAAAAATAAACGAGACTAAAGTTATTATCATTCTTTTTAGATATTTAAAAATGGTAATATGATCATTTTCATGTAATTCAATATATGTTTCTGATGTATAAAATTCTTCATGTTTTTTACTATATGATAATAAATCATGTAAATATGATAATATATTATAATCTGTTACTAATTGTTTCATTTTTTCATCAATATTCTTCATGGTTCTTCTCCCCTTTTGTTTGTTTTTGTAGAATAAGATTATATTTTGTGGTGGTGAGTCAAATTATATTGCTTTAACTTTGTCGAAGGCTGTCAGATTTTCAGTTATTTTTTAAATAAGTTATCCACTTTTCCACAAGGGATAACTTTGCCATATATATCGATATACTTTAAATATTTGAGGTTTTTTTCCAATAAAATAATTTAAAAAATCCTTTCGACAATTTTCGCATTTTAACTCCTTTAGTTTATTTAAATTGCCAATTAAAAACTTAAATGTGAACCATATAAATCGAATAAATGTAATAAACTAATTTTGTTATTGTATATTAACCACTCAATCTATAAACTTGAAAATAGACATGAATATGCTATAATTATGTTTACTAGGTTTAAGGAGGAAAATTATGGAAAAATATGATTTATCTGCATTATATACTAGTTTTGAAAGTCAAGAATTTCAAAACGATCTTAAAAAAGTTGAAACAAATTTACAAAATTACACAAATTACGTAAATGAAAATTTAAATGATTACGATGAATTTGATGAAAAATTAGCGTATTTAATTAAATTTGATCAAGATTTTAGTCTGTTAGTTCGTAAAGTTTCAGCTTTTATATCTTTAACTAGAAGTGCAGATACTACAAATGAAGAAGCAAATCGCTATATGGCAAAACTACAAATGATGTTATCTGAAGCGACAGCTCCATCTACTAAGGCAGAAAAATTTATTGGAAAATTTGAATACTTAGCAGAAATTGCTGATAAAGATGAATTTAAAGAATATAAGTTTTATTTATTAAGAACAAAAGAAAACGTAAAATACTTATTAAGTGATGAAATTGAAGCAATTATAAGTAAACTAAGACAATCAGGTTCTTCTGCTTGGTCTCAATTACAATCACTTTTAACTTCTAAATTAGATGTTGAAGTAACAGTTAAAGGTGAAACTAAAATCATGACTTTACCCCAAGCTGGTAATTTAACAAAAAGTCCAGACCCAGAGACTCGTAGAGCTGCTTATGATGCTATTCAAAAAGCTTATCCAAAAGTCGATGATGCTGTTGCTGCTTGTCTAAGTAGTATTAAAGGTGAAGTAAACTATACTTCTAAATTACGTGGTTTCGAATCAGCACTTGATGAATCACTAAAAGTTTCGAAAACAAAGAGAGAAACTTTAGATGCAATGATTACCGCAATGTATGAGTATTTACCACACTTCCATAAATATCTACGTCGAAAAGCACAATTATTAGGTCATGAGGGTGGATTACCAATTTATGATTTATTAGCTCCAATTGGAAGTGTTGAAAAAGAATATACCATTGAAGAAGCACATGCATTTATTGTTAAACATTTCTCTACATTTAGTGAAAAATTAGCAAATTTAGCTGATAAAGCATTTAAAGAAAAATGGATTGATATATATCCTCGTAAAGGTAAAGTTGGTGGTGCCTTCTGTTCAAACATCCCACCTATTAAACAAAGTCGTATCTTAACTAATTTCAATGGTAATTTAGGTGACGTCGTGACTTTAGCCCATGAATTAGGTCATGCTTATCATGGAGAAAATATTTTTAATGAAAATATTTTAAACACATCTTACCCCATGCCAGTTGCTGAAACGGCTTCAACCTTCTGTGAAACACTCGTTATGAATGTGGTAATTAATGAAAGTGAAGGACAAGAAAAGCTTGCTTTAATTGAATCAGTATTACAAGATTATACTGCGATCATCTGTGACATCCTTTCCAGATTTATTTTTGAAAATGAAGTGTTTGAAAAACGCAAAGAACATCCTTTATCATCTAATGAGTTGCAACAAATTATGCGTGATGCTGTAAAAAAATCATATGGAGATGGATTAAATCATGATTATGTAAATCCATTCGCATGGTTAAATAAACCACATTACTATAGTTCTGGATTAAGTTTTTATAATTGGCCCTATGCGTTTGGCTTATTATTCGCAAAAGGTTTATACGCACAGTACTTAAAAAATAAAGAAAGTTTCGTAAAATCTTACGATGCATTACTTGCTTCTACTGGAAAAATGTATGTAGAAGATGTAGCTAGGAAGGCTAATATCGATGTTACAAAAGTAGATTTTTGGCGTAGTTCACTTGATTTACTTGTTAAGGATATTGATTTATTCCTACAATTAACTGAAAGTAAATAATTAATTTTATGTTTGAAAAAAACACAAAAGACAATCTAATATTTAAAATTAGATTGTCTTTTTATTTGAAATATTTTTTAATATGTTAGTTAACTGGATTTGTAGAATCTACAATAATATTTGCACTTTCACCAGCCATTACTTCAGGTAATTTACCATCCCAATTACTCCATTTAATGTATTCAATATAATCAGGATTTCCTTGTAATTGATCTATTATTAAACGGATCGCTTCTGATTGAGCTTGCGCTTCTAAACGAATTCTTTCTGCCTCAGCTTCAGCCGCAATAAGCTTTTGTTCAGCATCTGCTTCAGCCTTTGCAACTTGTTCTAATTTAGCAGTTGCAGCTTCAATTATTTTTGTTTCTTGTACAATTGCAGCTACGAACTTTTCTTGTTCTGCTTGTTCTTTTTGTTGTTTAATGATCCCTTTGTTGACAATTGCTTGTTCAATTTGTTCTCCTGCATCAATATCAATAAAGTTTAATTCAATTAATTCAACACCAAACTCTAATAGAGTTGTCTGTAAAGTATTAAAAGACTGTAGTCTTAATTCTTCATACCCACTACCTAAAATATCATAGATATTGAAAGTTTCTGATTGCCCTTTGATTGCTGTTTGAACATAAAGTTGAAGATCATCATTTTCAGGCATTCCTTCAAATCGTTGATATATTTTATAGGCATTTTCTTGTGGAATACGGTAGGTCATTTCTACAATGAAATCTGCGTATTCACTATCTTCAGTTTGAACACTAAATGTATCAAACTGAATATGTTTTTGTGTTGTAGAAATTTTATATACTGTGTTTAATGGGTTAGTAAAATGCCATCCAGAACCCAATGTATTTTCTTGAATACCACCATTTAAAGGTGAATATAAAACACCAACTTCAGCAGCTCCTATTGATTTTATTGAGCTTACTCCTAAGAATACAGCAAATACTAATACCGGAACAACAACTTCAATTATATTAAAGTTTCCTCTTTTTGCTTTTCTAGTGCCTATTAAGACAATTAATGATACGAATGATGCGACAACACCAATAATTAATATAGCCATTTTTTCCTCCTAATTACTTTCTTTATTTTGTTTACATTCACATTATACACGAGAAGCTAGTAGATGCAATAAACATGAATATTTTAATAAATAGGCTAAATTAAATGGCTAAATTAAAAATTTATTCTACATATTATCATAAACATAAGCTTTTAAATAACTGTTTTTTAAGCAATTTATAGTATTTTTATTCATATCAATTTTTTGGGCGGTAACTAGTCCTGATATAAGTAAATTTACTGACATTGCGTGTTCAACTGTATGGTCATCAAAATATTTTTTGTCAATATTAAATTGTTTTAAGACATCTACACCATAAATCCCTTTATAAGTAGGACCATAGACTGTATATTCTATTAAACAGAGAGGCATATCTTTTCTTAAGTTATTTTCAAATAATAATGGAAACAACCCTAATGGCCAGTCATGAATATTAATTACATCAAATGGATCTTCAAAATGTTTTAATAATTCAATTACAGATATATTAAAATTGGCAATCATTTCACTTTCATCATTATGACCAAATAATTTATCACGATTTAAATAATGTTCATGATCAATAAAGAAAAATTCAATATTTTTATCATTATATTTATAAACTTTACTTTTATTATCTAATTCACAGAACTCTTCTAATGGTTTATTAATATTTAATTTAGGTAAAATCACGACTTTTCTTCCAGTTTGAACAATTTCAACTTTAGACTTTACTTTTTTACCGATTTCAGTATTACTAAATGGTGCATATTCCATCGATATGTACACTACATTTTTATGTTCAATTTTTTTAATATATTTCTTACTTGGAAACTCATATTCATTTAAATCATCTAACACTTTTTCAGGAACTAAGGACAAGTGATTTTTAATAAAATCGAATCCCATCTCGTGTAGTTTTTTAACTACATCTTTGCTTTTAATATTCCTACTTTTTGCATACTCATATATTTTCACAGCTCACCTCAAATATTCTTTTACAACACTATTTTACACTATTATCCAATAAGTTATGAGTTGTAAACGTTTTATATTTATTTATTCACTTTATTATTTGATTTATTTTAAAACCACATTAATTCCTCTAGATATAAAATATAGTACTGTAGA
>JARDZP010000008.1 GCA_029240795.1 Haloplasmataceae bacterium
TTTATGCAAAATGTACTACCTAATACATTTAAGTTTGTTTTAATTGTTGGTCCAGGAGGATATTTATTATCTTTTTTCTTAGCTTGGACACTTGCCCAAATTCCACATCGACCAAGAACCATATTAGCCATTATTCTTTACTCACCTTCAATGACTTTGGGGTTCGCGATGTCAGTAGTTTGGACAATACTTTTCTCAGGGGACTCTACAGGTTATCTCAATAGTTTTTTATTGAATAATAGCTTTATTACCGAACCCATTCAGTGGTTACAATCACCTGAATACTTAATGCCAATTATGATTATTGTTTCATTATGGTCTAGTATGGGGGTTGGTTTCTTAGCGATGTTATCTGGAGTTTTAAATATAGATCCGGAATTATATGAAGCAGCTTATATCGATGGAATAAAAAGCAAATTGCAAGAAATATTTTATATTACGATCCCAGCGATGAAACCGCAAATGTTATTTGGGGCTGTTATGGCAGCTGTAAACACATTTCAAGCAGGAAGTATTGGGATACAATTATCTGGCTCTAATCCAACACCACAAAATGCTGGACAATTATTTGTAAATCATATCGATGACTATGGTTTTATCAGATATGAGATGGGTTACGCTGCAGCTGTATCAGTTATCCTATTGTTAATCGTATATGGAACATCAAAATTAGCTTGGCGCTTGTTTGGTGAAAAAGAATAGGGAAAGGGGAGAAATTATGTCATTTCAAGGAACAAAAATAAATCCCAAAAGACATGATATAAGTCAAATTAAATTTTATATATATTTAATTCCTCTCGCAGTATTTATGTTATTACCCATCATATTTGTCTTCTCTCATGCTTTCAAACCACTTAATGAACTATTTACTTATCCACCAAAATTCTTTGTAAAAAGACCAACGCTAGATAATTTTACTGATTTATTTAGACAAACATCTACGTCAGGTATTCCTTTTAGTAGGTATTTATTTAATAGTATCATTGTAACAACAATTGGCGTATTTGCGACAATTGCGATCACTTCGATGGCTGGATATGCGTTATCAAAACTAAAATTTAAGTTTAAGCACTTTTTATTCGAAATGAATCAATTGGCATTAATGTTTGTAGGGACAGCTTTAGTTATTCCAACTTATTTGGTAACAGTAAATATTGGTATTTTAGATACATATTTAGCTCACTTGCTACCTATTTTGTCCTTACCAGTTGGATTGTTTTTAGTAAAACAATTTATTGATCAAGTACCTGATTCATTAATTGAAGCAGCTAAACTTGACGGTGCTAATGAATTGCAAATTTATTGGCGAATTATAGTTCCAATCATTAAACCTGCTTTAGCTACTGTTGGTATTCTCGCATTTCAAAGATTTTGGAACGACATGGGAACTTCAAGTTTATATGTAAATGATGAAAGTAAAAAGACACTTGCATTCTTTATGACTACATTAACTTCATCGGTAGGTAACCAAGTCGCAGGTCAAGGTATGCGAGCAGCATCATCACTTATCATGTTTATACCAAACTTATTAATTTTTATTTTAATTCAAAACAAAGTAATGGACACCATGGCCCATTCAGGAATCAAGTAGGAGGATTACGTTATGAAGAAAAATTTTATCTTATTGTTTTTAACGTTAATTACTTTCCTTATTACTTTAACGACTATAAATGTTAAAGCTGAAAATGGTGTTCCATATAAAACATTTACTGAGGATAGTAGTCATTGGTTAATTCAAACACAGGATGCTTATATTCCAGTGGCGGTAATCGACGTGTTAAAGGATGAAAAATTGAAAAATCCGGAAGATATCTTTATCTTAGAAGAAAAAATCTATATAGCTGATACAGGTAATAAACGGATATTAGTAGTTGAAGATAATTTAAATCTTGTTACTTCATTAGGTAGCGGGATACTAAATCAACCTACAGGTGTGTTTGTGACTAAAGAAAATGAGGAAACGTTTATTTTTGTTGCAGATTATGGCAATAAATTAGTATATAAATTTGATGCATCAGGTAACATGATTCAAGAGTTTGGTCGTCCACAAAATTCACCTTTATTTGGTGAAAGTGAATCATTTCAGCCTAATAAAATTACTGTAGATGCTAGAGGTAATATATATATCGTGGACTTAGCGAATTTAAATGGAATTATTCAATTAAGTAAACAGGGTGAATTTTTAGGTTATTTTGGACAAAGCTTAGTTAAACCCTCATTAAGAACGATATTACAATTTATCTTTTACTCAGATGAGCAAAAACAAAAAGTTTATAAAGAACCATCCACAAATATTGCGAACTTAGCTTTAGATCATGAAGGATTAATTAATACTGTTGCTAATGATATCAATGGAAATATCATTCAAAGATTAAATATTTCGGGAAATAATCTTTTACCTGATGGAACGAATACGGGTACTGTTTTTTTAACAAGAGATTATAATCAATTAGTTAATTTAGTCGATATATTCGTAGGACCAATTGGCAATATTTATGTCATTGATAATATCGGCTTTATTTCTGAATATGATATGGAAGGTAACTTACTATTTGTATTTGGAGGTAAAGACGATACAGGTATGGTGAAAGGTCTCTTAAATACACCCACAGGAATCGCTAGTGATGATAGTTTTAATCTCTATGCAATTGATAAAGTAGATAGTAAAATTCATGTTTACGCGCCAACTGAATTCGCCAATTTGGTGCATGAAGCAATTAATTACTATCAAGATGGTAAATATATCGAAAGTAAAGAACCTTGGGAAAAAGTATTACAAATGAACAGTATGTTTGATTTAGCGCATATTGGTTTAGGCAATGCTTATTACAAATTAGAAATGTATGATGACGCTATTAAACATTTTGAAATAGCCAATAACAAATTGGGCTATTCTCAAAGTTATTGGGAACTTCGAAATATCTGGTTTAATAATAATTTGTTATATATCTTACTCTTATTTCTAATTTGGATATTAGATAGAATATGTATAAAAGGGTACTATTTCAAATTGATTATCTCTTATATTATAAAACCATTTACTTATTTAACTAAATTCAAATTGTTTAAAGAAATTAAATATATTACTTATTTAATGAAAAATCCTGCAGATGTTTTTTATGGGATTAAAAGACAAAAGAAAGTATCAATTTTTACAGCAACTTTATTATACTTTGTCTTATATATAGAACATTTATTTTCAAAAATATATACTGGATTTGTATTTAATTTCACAGAAGTTGAAAGATTATCACTATTAAGTGAAGCATCACAAATATTAGTACCATTATTAATTTTTGTTATAGCGAATTACTTAGTTGGATCTATTAATGAGGGAGAAGGTAGATTAAAAGATGTTTATATTAGTACAATCTATTCATTAATGCCTCTAATTATCTTTTGGCCATTTGTAACAATCTTATCACAATTTTTAACAGTTAATGAAACATTTATATTTACCTCTACAACGAATATTTTATGGGCGTGGTCATTTATAAACTTGTTTGTTATGATTAAAGAAGTTCATAACTATAGTGTAAAAGAAACTTTAAAAATCATCATAATCACGATCTTCACGATGCTGATGATTGTGGCCGCATGCTTTATATTTTATATTTTATTTAATCAAGTAATCGACTTTATTTTTGAAGTATTAACGGAGGTGAGATCAAATGCGTAAATTTATTATGGGTTTATTCACATTAATTGTCTGTATTTTTACTGTATCATTTTTCATTACAGCTAATAACAAATCACAAGAATCAGTAGATTTTATCACAAAACCGCCTCTAGTTGGTGAACAATTATATCTTTCTAACCGTTTTACACTACCTGAAAGTAATGTCACTTATGTGTATGATCTAGTAATACCTGATGGATACGAAAAAATTGCGGAAAATTCGAAATATGAGCTTTATTTAAATAAAACTAAAGTCGTGTTTAAAGTTAAAGATTTAACTACAGGATATATTTGGAGTTCAGCACTTGATCAGACACTTACGAGAGATGAAATAGAAGTTGCTAAATACGCTAATACAGCATTAAGTAGTTTTTCGATTGAATATTTTGAATACAATTCTGAATTAAATGATCATACTGGTGGTTATGTTGAAACAAAAAAGGACGCTTTTCTTTATTTTTCAACTATCCCAAATTCAAGAAATGATCGAACCATCAAGAGTCGGCGGTTAGATGAAGATGTAGTCACAACTTATACAAATATTGAAAATGGGGTAAAAGTCAATTTAGATTTTATTAATATTAAAATTGGATTTGATGTTGATGTCACTCTTAATGAAGACGGACTCCATGTTCATATTCCAAATGAATCAATCGTTGAATCTGAAAATAAACTTGCGACAATTAATGTAATGCCGTTTCTAGGGTCAACAATTACAGATCAAGTTCCAGGTTACATGTTTATACCTGATGGGTCTGGTGCATTAATTCGCTACAAAAATAACGGTGAGGCGAAAATTAATGCTTTTACAGCTCGCTTTTATGGTGTTAATCATGGAATTACAAATGTCTTAGTAGAACCATATAAAACTGAATCGCTCTTCTTAACTGCACCAGTATTTGGTGCTATTCATGGCGTAGACCAAAATGGTGTTATTGGGATCATTGAAAGTGGATCTTATAATGCGGAATTAAACATAAATTCAAATGGGGCATTAGGGACAAAGTTTAATTGGATTACACCAAGTTATTTAATAAGAGAAAATTATAATTTATACAAAGTTAATAAAACATTTGAAGCTGAAAAAAATCCGGAAGATATTACTGTGAGTTATCAATTCTTACAAAATAAAGACGCAAATTATGTAGGCATGGCTAAAGCTTATCAAGCTAATTTAGTTAAGGATAATGTACTATCAAAACAAATTAACAATCAAACACCATTAAGACTAGAGATTTTAGCATCAGAAACTACTTCGGGTTTATTTGGACCCAAGGTTGAAACAATGACTACAATAGCAAAAAGTAAAGAATTCATAAATGACTTAACGAGTCATGATGTGGATGATTTGTTAGTTGTCATGCGAGGTTGGAATAAAGGTGGATTAAGTGGAACATCGCCTTATTCAATTAACTATGAAGGTAAAGTGGGTTCAAATAGTGAATTTAAGGACTTTATAAATGATTTGAAACTTCAAAATATTCCAGTATATTTCTATAATGATTATGTCATTGGTTACAGTAGTACAGATCGAATTAGTTTAAGAACTGATATCGCAAAAAGTTTACAACGCGTGCAAATGGAGTTTTTGACTCCTAAAGAACCCGTTTATGATAAATATTACTACTTATATCCAAATGCATCTTTGAACTTAGCTAAAGACGATCTATCAGCCTATGATAAACGTGGTATTGAGAATTTAGCAATCGATTCAATCGGACATACTATCTTTTCTTATTATAATAAAGGAATTGATTATAAACGGGTAGATTCAGTGAGTAAATATAAGGAATTGTTAAATACACTTAATAGGAATGTTTCAATGTATAAACCAAATGCTTATATGTGGCAATATAGTGAAAACTATTTCGATATGCCAATGTTTAGTTCTCAATACACGTACTATTCTGATTCAGTTCCATTTTTACAAATTGTATTAAAAGGCTATATGAATTATTACGCACCATTTTCAAATTTTAGTGCAACATCTAAAGAACAATTACTGTTAATGATTGATTACGGTATGTTACCTTCTTTTATTGTTACGGATAAACCTTCATATAATTTGAAATATACAAATTCTTATGAATTTTATACAACACAGTATAGTGATATGAAAAAGTTAATTATCGACCAATATCAAAAAATAAATATTCATTTACAAAAACTAAAAAATGAAACACTTGAAAGTCGTGAAATACTCGAAGCAGGTGTTGTCAAAGTGACTTATTCTAATCGTAATGTGGTAATCATTAATTATACAAATAGTGATTTTGATTATAATGGATTTATTATAAGTCCAAAAGATTTTAAGATGATTGGTGGGAATTAGGATGACTAAGAAGTTTAAAAGAAAAGCTTATAACAAGAATGAAGCAATTTGGGGTTATATTTTTATTTCAGTATGGTTAATTGGATTCTTAGTTTTTACTTTGGTTCCAATGGCACAATCATTTTATTATAGCTTAAATAACGCGCGATTTGCGGGAAGTACAATGGAATTAGCTTTCATTAAATTTGAAAATTATCGTCGTTTATTTTTTACTGATGAATTATTTCCACCATTAATTATTAGGTATATCACTGAAACAGTAATTAATGTACCAATTGCTTTAGTATTTTCATTATTAATCGCCATGTTAATTAATCAAAAAATTAAAGGTAGAGGCATATGGCGTGTCATATTCTTCCTCCCAGTCGTAATAGCATCAGGACCTGTTATGAATGAGTTAGGAAATCAAGGGGCTACTACAGTACCACTTTTAAATAATCCGAGTATTTATACCTTTCTGCATGAATATTTACCAGAGTTCTTATTTACACCATTAAACACCTTATTTAGTAAAATGATTATGGTGTTATGGTTTACTGGAATTCCTGTCTTAATTTTTTTAGCTGGTTTACAAAAAATTGACCGTGCCGTATATGAAGCAGCAGCTATTGATGGTGCTTCACCATGGGAAAGCTTCTGGAAAGTTACATTACCAGCAGTAAAACCATTTATTACCGTTAATATGATTTACTTATTTGTTTCTATGTCTTATAATTCATCATTTGCTGGTAGTGAAATTATCACTTATATACAAGATCAATCATTTTTCACACTATCTGGGTTAGGGTTTGGATATGGTAGTGCGATCGCATGGATATTCTTTGGTGTAATAGTAATTTTAATCTCAGCATTTATAGGATTACTAAATATTAAGAGAGAAAAGTGAGGTGAGAACAATGAGTATGAAAGAAAAGTGTGAAGCACTGATAAAAGCCCTAAAAAAAATTAATTATATTCGTTTAAAACAAAAAGTAAAAAAACGTTTATTAGGAATGCAACTAACAGATGGAATACTTATTAAGGTTATTATTTATGGTATGTTAATCTCTCTAGGATTTGTTTTCTTATATCCTATTCTCTATATGGTTATTACAAGTCTTAAATCAGATGAAGATATTATGAATACGTCATTAAAATGGATTCCAAATCTACTTGAATTTAAAAACTATGCTGATGTTTTGAAAGCGTTAAAGTTAATAAAAACAGAAAAATTTATCTTGAATTCGTTATTCCAAACAACATTAATTGCGGGTATTCCTGCAATATGTACTCTAATATCAGCTAGTTTAGCTGGCTATGGTTTCTCAAGATTTAGATTTCCATTTAAAAATGTGTTATTTGCATTAATGATTGCAACATTTATAATAGCACCACAAATTCTTGCAATCCCACGGTTCGTTTGGTATAAGGATCTAAATCTCATTACAATCTCAACAGATACACCAATTGGATTATTTGATCTTAAAGGTTATTGGTTATTTTATAAACCATTGTTAACGTATATATTACCTGCGTTATTAGGCCAAGGAATCAATTCTGCATTATTCATATTAATATTCTGGAGTATGTTTAATATGATTCCTAAATCGTTAGAAGAAGCAGCCAAAATAGATGGAGCAAGCAATATTAAAATCTATACAAAAATCGCAATTCCTTTATCAAAAGCTGGATTTATTATTGTATTTTTGTTCTCTTTCGTTTGGTATTGGAATGAAACATACTTAGCTAATTTCTACTTTGGTCAATCAAACTTAGCTACTTTACCAATGCAGTTACAACGTTATATAAGTGGAGTAGTTAACCCTAATAGCGGACAATTACAACGAATGTTATTTCAACCAGAAAAAATGGCAGCGACACTTATTATCATCATACCGTTATTAATCTTATACTTTTCATTACAACGTTATTTCGTTGAAAGCATCGATCGATCTGGCATAACAGGAGAATAAAATAGAACAATGATATCTTAAATAAAATATAATTAAAATTATAAGATGTAAAAAAAACAGTGGATTTTAATAGTCCACTGTTTTAATTTTTAAAGAATGTTTATAGTATAATTAATTGAGATTTATATTAGTCTTTATTCTAATACAAATAGTTTAACATTATCAATTGATACTTTTGAAACTGGAGCAGAATTAAATCCACCCATTTCAAATGTTAATTTAATATTTGTGTAAGTATCTCTAGTAACTGTAAAGGAAAGTTCAAAAGTTTGTGATGTTTCAGTTAAATTAACTAATATTTCACCATAACCTTGCCATTGATTACCTGTACCGTCATAACCTAATTTAGAATAGATATCTCTTGGAGCTGTAGAAGAGGCATCAAATACAAGTTTGTATGTTTTACCTTTTTCTAATTTAATACCTTCTTGTTGTAATTGTACAGCCCATGATTGCCCACCTAATGCAGTTATATCCATTTCAGCTATACCTGCGTTAATAGAAGCTGTGGCAGCCGCTACTGAACCAGACCAAGCATTGGTATCAATAAAAGTTACCCATCCACTGCTTAAATCAGCTGCAAAGTCACCGTTTACGATATCATTAGTGTCAATAAATACAAATTCTTTAACAGTTACAACGCGAGTTGCTGTTGTAATATTACCAGCTTCATCAGTTAATGTATAAGTTAAAGTATAATCTCCTGCAACAGCTGTATCTACAGTACCATCAACTACTACATCATCTACAGTGAGTGTAAGATCTCTTCTATCCCAAACTGATAAACCAGCTTTAAGATCAAATGTTGAGTTTAATGAAACTATGGAATTATCTACACCACTTAGAAGTGGTTTATCAGTATCAACTTTAACATCATGTACGAATAATTTCATATTATCAAGAGTGACTACTGAAACTGGAGTACCAGTGAAATTACCTAAGTTAACTGATAATTGTATATTATCAACAGTAGGCTCAGTTACAGTAAAGTTAAATTCATACGATTGCATTTCTGTAGTTAAACTAAATTTCTTTGAATTATAACCTTTATCAGCAGTAGTTTTAAATGTTATTTCAATATCACGAGCTACTGAAGATTTAGCTTGGAATACAAATTTATAAGTAAATCCTTTTTCTAATTTGAATTGTTTTTGTTGTAATTGGATTTCCCAAGAACTATCACCAATATTTGTAATATTGGCTTCTAATTCACCATTTGCATTAACAGTATAGGCTACTTCACGTCCACCATTATGCCATTCAGACCAAGCAGTTGTAAATGGTTCAGAGAAATCACCATTTTTAATACTTGTTGTATCAAAATATTCAAACTCTTTTACTGTTACAACGCGAGTAACAGAAGTATCGTTACCAGCACTGTCTGCTAATGTATAAGTAAGGGTGTAAGTACCAGCAACTGCAGTATTTACAGTATCACCAGTAATTACTAGATTATCATTTGTTAATAAATCTTTGTTATCAGAAACTGAAACACCGGCTTTATTATCAAAAGTAGAGTTTAAAGGAATTAATACATCATTTGCTCCAGCAATAACTGGATCAGTAGTATCTACAAGATCTTCAACCAATACAAATAATTTAATATTATCTAACGTTACAACTGAAGGTAGTGTTCCTGTTAATCTACCTAAGTTGAAAGCTAAAACCATATTTTCATTTGTGTCGCCTGTAACAGTGAAAACAAATGTATATGTTGTCATTACATCAGTTAAATTAACTGATCTAGCGTTATAAGTTGCGTCTGAAGCTGTTTTGAATAAAGGTTTAATTTCACGAGCTACAGTAGATTTAGCTTCAAATTGTAATTTATACATTTTGTCTTTTTCTAATTTAATACCTGCTTGTTGTAATTGAATTTGCCAATCGTTATTATCTGTAGTAGCAAGAGTTGTTACATTAATTTCTATTTGACCAGCTTCATTTATATCAAATGATACTGCATTAGAATTATCATGCCATTCTCTCCACATTGTTTCAGAAGCATGGTCAATGGTAATTGTTTCTTCTTGAGCGAAATCACCATTTAAAATTTCATTAGTGTTAGTACTTAGTAAAGTTTTAACTGTTATAACACGTGTAACAGTTACGGTATTTCCAGATTCATCTGTTAATGTATATGTAAAAGTAAAATCTCCAATAACAGAAGTATCAAAAGTTGTAACTACTTCACCTGCGGCATTTTTAATAACAAGATCATTAGCAGTTAAAGTTTTATCTTTATTATCTGAAACTGTAATAGCATCTTTAAGATCATATATTAAATTTTGTTCTACGACAGTATCAATTGCACCAGTTATTACTGGATTTGTTTCATCAGCTGCTTCAGATATATCAGTAATTGCAAAATCATCGAAATATAATGTAGTAGGTTTACTATTTGCGTCAACTTTACCCATCATAACACCAAATTTAGCTGTTGTGATAGTAGCTGTATCAACATTGATATCTACTGAATAAGTTGCCCATTCTGTAGTTACATTAAGTATTTGACGACCATATTTACGATAACCATTTGCTGGATCTTCTACCATACCTTCAATTGAACGAGCTTCATCAGCTTTAGCTTTGAAAGATATGCGATAAGTTTTTCCTTCTTCAATCATAAGATTAACTTGCTCAAATTGTGCTGCCCAGTAATCATTACCAATACTTGTAACAACAACTACAGCTACACCATCTACAACAGTAGCAGTAGAACCACTTGTGTTCCAAGGAGCTAATTCGTTATCATCAAAGTTTGGATTTAAGAATTTAGCACCAGTTATTTTTTCTTTAACATTTACTGTACGTAATTTAACTGCAGTATTACCAGCAGCATCAGTTACAGTATAAGTAAGTGTATAAGAATCTGGAACAGCTAAATCATAATCAGCTGGCAAAGTAACAACGATTTGTTCTGTTAAATCACCATCTACTAAATCTTCAGCTGTAATACCAGCCATTGGATCAAAATCACCCGTAGTTTCACCGATGATAAGATCAACTCCAAATAATCCTTTGAATATTGGTTTGAATATATCAACCTCTATAGTAGTTGTGGCCGTTGTACTAGCAGTAGTAGTAGCCGTTGTACCAGCAGTAGTTCCGGCCGTAGAATTTGTTGTTGTATCAGAAGTAGTCGTTTTACAAGCTGCTAATGTGACAACAACAATGAAAGTTAATAAAGTAAAATATACTTTTTTCATTCTAATAATATCCTCCCATCAAAAAAGTAATGATTTTATTTGAATTAAGAAACCCCTAGTTTCTTAAAATTCAATAAGTTTAAGTTAGAAAGTATATTTATATAATTTATGCGAAAACCGTTAAAATTAAGCGTTTACACGAAATCGGTTTCGAATAGATTATACCTACTTTTAAATAAATAGTCAATGTTTTTTACAAAAAAAATAGAGGCTATGAAAATATCTATTTTTATAAGTATTATTATATAATTAAATTTTTATAGAAACGAAAATTGTTTTTTTATAATCTTTTAACAATAATTAAATTAATCATTGTTTTTTGATATAAACTAATGTAAAATAGTGATATTAACGAAATATTTCGTAAATATCAAAATGTTCTAAAGATGGAGTGTATACTAATGGTTACAATACAAGAAATATCAAGAATTACAAATTTTGCTCCTTCAACTGTTTCTAAAGCATTAAATGGTTATCCTGAAATAAGCCAAAAAACGAGAGAAAAAATTTTAAAAGTCGCAAATGAATTAAATTATTTTCCCAATGCTACTGCAAAAAGCTTAGTAAAGAAAAAGTCAAATACAATTGGCGTAGTTTTCGAAGTAGAATACGGATTAAATAATCTCTTCTTTTCTACGATTTTAGAAGCATTTCGTAAACAAGTAGAAATTAAAGGGTACGATATATTACTATTATCTAATAACACTGATAATGGTTTAAATTATTTAAATCACTGTCGATCAAAACAAGTTGATGGGGTACTTATTGTTTCGAAAGGATCAAATAAGGATGCTATTAATGAATTACTCGAAAGTGAACTACCTGTACTTTCATTTGACCCTGAAGAAGAAATGAAAAATTCAATCTATTCTGAATCTTATTTTGCTATCAAAAAGGCGTGTCGTTATCTTTATAACTTAGGCCACAAAAAAATAGCATTTATTCAAGGCGATTTAACTAATTATATTGGAAAAACTCGGTATAATTCATACATGGATTTTATGATAGAAATAGGTAATGAACCTATCGTAATTAAAGGATTAAATAATTCATTATATACATATGAAGAAGGTTACAAAACAATGGATATGATTTTGCAGCAATTTGGATTACCGGATGCTGTATGTTCCAGTTCCGACTTAATGGCATTAGGTGCGATTGCTTATCTAAAAGATCAAGGCTATAAAATTCCTGATGATGTATCGGTTATTGGTTTTGATGATATTAAAATGTGTGAAATTGTTCATCCAAAGTTATCAACAATCAGACAAGATTATGAATTAATCGGTAAGAAAGCCTGTGAAACTATAATAAGCATGATTGAAAATAAAATAACCGAGTTTGATCCAGTTATTATAGATTCAGAGCTAGTTATTCGGGATAGTTGTAAAAGAAGAAGATAAGTAAAAAAGGTTGACTTCTTCTTTTTTTCTATTTAATATAGTAAAGAAGATTTTAAAAGCGCTTTTGTTGATATGGAAGGGGAAAGAAAATGAAAAAAATATGTATAATGTTCGTAGTTCTAACATTAATAACAATAATCACAGCGTGTCAAACTACAATTACAACTACAACTAATACTACAGAAAATACTACTACTAATAGTACAGCAACCACAAATGTTACAACTGTTGTAACTACGGATTATGTAGTAACTGATCCAAGAGAATTTTTGGTATCGGTATATACGACATATTCAAATGACAGACAATCAAAATTTTTGGAAAAAATGAATGATTTAATTATAAAACAAAATTTTGAAGATTATGCATCAACAACTTTAACTCTTGATGATAGTGTTCTATATCAAGAAATAGATGGATTTGGTGCTGCTTTAAGTGAATCATCAGCGTATCTCATCAATAATCTAGATGAAACAACAAGAGAACAAGTGATAAAAGAATTATTTTCAATAGATGAAGGAATAGGGATGAATTTTGTAAGACTTCCCATGGGAGCCTCAGATTTCGCTCTTAATAATTATTCATATAATGATATAACATCAGGAATAGAAGATTTATCCTTGTCGCAATTCTCAATAGATCGAGATAGAGAAAATGTTATTCCAGTATTAAAGGCTGCATTTGCTCTAAATAGTCATATAAAGTTAATGGGCTCTCCTTGGTCTGCACCCGCGTGGATGAAATTTAGTAATAGATTGAATGGTGGTTCTTTTAATTCAAAGTATACTGAAGTATTCTCAGATTACTTTATTAAATTTATAGAGGCTTATGAAAGTGAAAACTTACCTATCTATGCGATCACACCACAAAATGAACCTATGCATGAAATAAATACCTATCCAACCATGAAAATGGATGTAAACCAACAAATTAATTTTATAAAAGCATTAGGACCGAAACTTGAAGCAAAAAATCTTGATACAAAAATTATTGCATATGACCATAATTGGAGTAATACAACCTATCCTAAAAATATTTTATTAAACGCTGATGCAAATAACTATATTGCGGGAACTGGTTTTCATTGTTACGGTGGTGATGTTGAAGCACAAACTGAAGTTTATAATGTAGACCCTACAAAAGGTATTTGGTTTACTGAATGTTCTGGTGGTGGATGGCAAGGTGGAGGTTTCTCAGAACATTTAAATTTTTTTATGAAAAACCTCTTCATCGGTTCAGTTAATAACTATAGTAAGGGAATATTGTTGTGGAATATCGCTTTAGATGAATTTAATGGACCTACAAATGGTGGATGTCCAAACTGTCGTGGTGTGATAACAGTTAACTCTAATGGTACCTATACAAAAAATGTTGAGTATTATGCCATAGGTCATCTTTCTAAGTTTGTTGTGCCAGGAGCACATCGAATTGAGGCTAACATTACAGGAAATGGAGTAATCATAACTACTGCCTTTTTAAACCCAAATGGTGATATTGTTGTAGTATTACATAATCAAGGCGGAATAAGTAAAAAAATAAATTTAGTATATGATGGATTAAACACATTGTACACAGTACCAAGTTATGGTGTAACAACTTTAGTTATTAAAAAAGGATAATTTTATTAAAAAATGGTAAATATTGAGTTAAATTAATATTTACCATTTTTTTATTTTAAGTTATAAAAAAAGAGTTGACTTATTATAATTTTTTATTTAATATAAAAAAGAAGCATTTCAAACGATTTCGTAAAGCGTTTTAGAATTTGAAAGGAGAAAAGTAATGAAGAAAAATATTAGCTTATTTATTTCGCTTGTTCTATTAACGGCTTTAGTAGCTTGTACATCAACAAATACTAGTACAAGTAGTTCAAGTAATACTACAAGTAGTTCAAGTAATACCACAACAAACACAAATAGTACTACCATCGAAGCAACTACTTCTACAACTACTGATGTTGTAATAGATAATAGGGAATTTATGGTTGAAGTATATACTACATTAGGAAATAAAACTAAATTATTAGAAAAACAAGCTGATTTAATGATTAAAAAAGATTTAGGAGTTAATGCATCAACAACTTTAACATTAAATGATACTGTAAAGTATCAAGAAATTGATGGGTTTGGTGCTGCACTAAGTGAATCTTCAGCTTATTTAATAAATAATTTGGATGAAACTAAAAGAACCCAAGTTATAAATGATTTGTTTTCTTTAGAAGAGGGTATAGGAATTAACTTTGTTAGATTGCCAATGGGGGCATCAGATTTTGCTTTAAGCAATTTTACATATAATGATATACCTAGCGGTACAGAAGATTTAACTTTGTCACAATTCTCAATCAATCGTGATAAACAAAATGCTATACCAGTCTTAAAAGATGCATTTGCATTAAATAGTAATATTAAATTAATAGGTTCACCCTGGTCTGCACCTGCTTGGATGAAAACAAGTGATAGTCTGAATGGGGGCTCTTTAAAACCTGAATATTATGAAGTATATAGTAATTATTTTGTTAAATACATTGAAGCTTATGAATTGGAAGGATTACCGATTTATGCAATCACACCACAAAATGAACCACTTCATGAAACGGGTGGATACCCAAGTATGAAGATGACTGTTAATGAACAAATAAGCTTTATAAAGAAACTTGGTCCAACGTTTTTTAATAATAATATTGACACTAAAATAATAGCATATGACCATAACTGGGACAAAACTGATTTTCCAGTGTTAACTTTATTAGATAAAACTGCAAGTAATTATATTGCTGGAACAGCTTTTCATTGTTATGCAGGAGATGTTGAGAACCAACAATTAGTTTACAATGTTGCTAAAACAAAAGGTATTTGGTTTACTGAATGTTCTGGTGGAGAATGGGCAACTGATTTTAACTCAAACATGAGTTGGAACATGCAAAACCTGTTTATAGGATCATTAAATTATTATAGTAAAGGTGTATTATTATGGAATATTGCCTTAGATGAAAATTTTGGTCCAAAAAATGGTGGATGTCAGGATTGTCGAGGAGTAATTACTGTAAAAAATGATGGAGCGATTGAAAAGAATGTAGAATATTATTCTATCGGACATTTCTCTAAATTTGTTATGCCTGGTGCATATCGAATTGAGGCTAAATTAGAAGGAAATGACGCAGTAATAACAACTGCTTTTACAAATCCTAATGGCGATATTGTTGTTGTACTGCACAACATTGGTGGCTCTAGCACAAATATTAATATAAACTATGACGGATTAAATACTTTTTATTCACTTCCTGGAAATGGAACTACTACCTTGGTAATAAATAAATCTAGTACTTAAATACAGCATAAATGTAAGCGCTCGTAGTTATTTTTTAAAAATTACGAAAACGATTTCTAAAAACATATTGAAATCGTTTTCCTTTGCTGATATAATAGTTATCGTGAACGATGTTAAATCACAAAAAATAGGAGGGAATTCAATGAAAAAATTTATTTTACTTTTTGTAGTTATAACTACTCTAGCTTTAGCTGGTTGTAAGACTACTAAAGGTACAGACTCTACAGCTACTACAGCTGATACAGCTGGTACAACTGCTGGTACGACAGCTCCAGTAAGTAATTATGATGTATTACCTTATAATACAGTTGGGGATGTTACTGTTATGTTGTGGTCAGGTGACGACATCTTCTATGAAGATTTAGGAAGCCAAGAATGGGATCCTAACACTATAACAGGTCAAAACACTGCTACAATTTATGCTGTGGCAAAAGAATTTAAAAAAATATATCCAAATATAAAAATTAATGTATACGCTATATCTGGAGACCCAGGTAAAGATGGTACAAGTTGGTTCCAAAAACGTCAAGTTTTCCAATCTACTGAAGGTCACTGGCCTGATATATATGCTACAGTAGACTTAGTTGACGATGTTCAGCTTGGAATGGTATCAGACTTATCAGTATTCAATGAAGATCCATTATATCAATCATTCAACACATCTATTATGGGAATGATGAATTATTATGGATTTCAAGCTGGTCTACCTCAATATTTAGTACCTGATTCAATCTATATTAATAGAGAATTAGCAACAAGTAAAAATATTATTTCACCAGAGCCAGATTGGACAATTGACGAGTATACAAGATTTATAAAACGTGGAGACAACACTACATACTGGGGAGCAATGGATGCTAATCCTGGAATTATAAATACTGGTACAACAACAATTGACTATCAATTAAAAAATTATAGTGGTACTGGAGATTATGTTAATATAAACTCTGAAGAAGTTAGAACTTTATTAGATGAATATTTCGCAGATTGGGCAGCTAACTCAATTTGGCCACAATGGGATGGCGGATTGTTAGACCAAGCATTTGTTGAAGGGGAACTAGGATGGTCAGGTTATACAGCTTTTAGAACAAATAAATTATTAACATATGATGGTGAAATTTGGAATATGGGTAACGCAGCTCATTCAAACCCAGATCATTCATTAAGAGTTCAATCAGAAGACTGGGATTTATACCCTTATCCTTCTACTGATTATAGAGGAAATACAGTAGCAGTTAGATTAGACCCAATTGCTATTCACAACTTCGCGATGAATGATTTAGATCCTGATATGTCAGATGCAGAATTCTTAGAATTAAAAACTGCATATACATTCGCGGCATTCTGGATGGGAGATACTAGATCTATGCAAGCAAGAGCTGATCAACAGTACTATTCTAATGGAGTATTATCAACTTCTATGAATGACTCATTACCACTTGTAACTGGTGTTGAATTTGATAAACAAATGCAAATTTGGTATTCAACTGATACTCATCAAAGATATGCTGATACAGAATTAATGCCTGGGTTCGCTTATATTCTAGAACTTTGGGAAGATGGAGAGTTATGGAACGTAACCGATAAAATCTATCCAATGAAACATAATGATGAAACCGGAGCTAGAGTTGTTAACTTATATGAATGGTCACAACTTAATAAAAATGAAATAGTAGGTAAAGAAAGAGTTGAAGCTGATTTCGTTGATTCAATCTTAGCTCAACTAGGAGACTGGAATATAGAAGCAAATGAACATTTTGCATTAGCTTTTGAACAATTGAAAGATGGTTTAAAAGAACATTACGGTTATACAGATGCCGATTTTGAATAAATAGATTGATAAAACAAGATAGCACTGAATCTTTGATTTAGTGCTATCATCATTATAAAACAAATTTAATGTGAGTAAGTAAGGAGGATTGCCAAAATGAAAAGGTTGATCAATTTTCTAACTTTTACAGTGATCGCAGTATCCCTGATCATTATAATTTCAATTTTTAATAAGGCAAATGCAACATATACTCCGGGTGAAGATATAACTGAATCTAAAGTAGTTTCGGCATTTAATATTTTAAATGATTCTTTAATTACAAAACGAGATACTTATATTGATTTTTTAAAAAATGTGGAACTAGATTATGATTTAGTTAATGTAGAAGCTACAATTATAGAAGAAAATAAAAGTATAGATTCAGCTTATGATGGTGAAGTATTATTGCTTCAACCCGAACAAAAAGTTACATATGAAGTTAATGTAAATAAAAGTGGATATTATAACGTGCAATTAGATTTTAAACCTGTTTCTAATTCTCTTAATAATCTAACTTTTTCAGTAAAAATAAACGATGAATATCAATTCGATGAAAGTCATTTAATAAATGTTCCTGTAAGATGGAAAGATTCAACAAAAGAATTTTTAACCGATAGTTATGGTGACGAAACATTACCTAGTTTATTAAAAATTAAAGAGTGGACTACAATAGGTTTCTATAACAATACTTATGACACAGTAGATCCACTATATTTTTATTTTGAGGCCGGTATCAATTCGGTTGAAATCGAAAATATAGCTTCTGAAGATGTCGAAATTGGAAATTTAGTACTAATTGCTCCTACAGAAGTCCCTACCTATGATAACTATAAAACTGTTGATAATAACAGTGGTAATTTTAAAGAATATATAAACGCTATTTCTTATGTCGAAAAAAACTCATCTTATGTGAGAATGAGATCTGTTAAAGAACCAACTTTAACACCATTTGATCCTATAGATAAAAAATTAAACGTTATTGATTCAGTCTCTTGGACTAATTCGGGACAGGAATTGACTTATGAAATGAACGTACCACAAAGTGGAAATTATAATTTAGCTTTCTACTATCAAAACAGTAAAAATGACTTTAGTGTTTTCCGTACATTTAGAATCGATGGGGTAACACCATTTGCTGAGTTAAAAGCTTATGAATTTCCAGTGACAAAAGGTAATAATTGGGAATTAGAAGTTTTATCAGATAAATCAGATGTTCCTTATGAAATTTATTTAGAAGCTGGTTTTCATACTTTATCAATTACGGCTGATTATGAACCAGTTGCTGAAAGTGTAAGAAATATTCAATTAGTTCTAGATCATATCAATAAATTTAATCTAGATATCGTTAAAATTACAGGTAAAGATATCGATAAGAGCAGAAATTGGAATTTAACTAAATATATTCCTGAAACTGATCAATATTTAGAAGCATATGAAGTAATTATAAAAGACATTATAAAAGATTTACAAGATTATGCTCCTAATAAAGAATTATCTTCAACGTTATCTTATTTACAAAAAGCTTTATATAAATTAAGCGAACTAAGAAAGATTCCTAGCCAATTACCTGTTTATTTAGAAGATTTATCAACAGGTTCAGGTTCAGTTGCTCAAATGTTAGGTGATTCAATCAATATGATTAAATCACAACCATTAAGCTTAGATGGTTTCTTTGTCTACGACACAGATGAAATTTCAGCGCCAACAGTAGGTTTCTTCAAGAGAGTTTATACCCTTTTTGCATCATTCGTATCTTCTTTTACTTCAGATAAATTTCGTCTTAAAACTAATCCGGATGTTGTAGAAGTTTGGGTAAATAAACCAATTACTTATGTTGACATTATGCAAAAGATGGCTGATGCAGAATTTACGTCTAATAATGGTATTAAAGTAAAAATATCAGTTATGCCTGATGCAAATAAATTGGTTTTAGCTTCAGCTGCAAATCAAGCACCAGATGTTGCTTTAGGACTAGCTTCTCATATGCCGTTTGACCTAGCAATTAGAAATGCGGCTTACGACTTAACAAAGTTTGATAACTTTTGGGAAGTAGCAAGTGATTTTGCACCAGGTGCATTTGTTCCTTATGTTTTAAATGATAGTGTATATGCCTTGCCAGAAACCCTAACATTTAACTCATTGATCTACAGAAAAGATACATTTGATGCTCTAGAATTAGAAGTTCCAGATACCTGGGATGATGTTATAAGTTTATTACCTCAATTACAAAGACATGGAATGAATTTTTATCATCCAATTTCAGGTGGAGACGCATTAAAATGGTTCTATCAAACATCACCATTTATTTATCAAATGGGTGGTTCTATTTATAATAGCGATGGTTTATCAGCTACAATTAATAGTCAAGAATCAGTAGAGGCTATAACATTCTTAACGTCTTTATTTACAACATATTCATTACCAGAACAAGTTCCATCTTTCTATAATGCATTTAGATATAATGAATTACCAGTTGGTATTGTTGATTTTGGTACATATTTAACAATAAAAAATGCTGCTCCAGAGTTAACAGGGCAATGGGAACTGGCTCCATATCCTGGTACTGTACAAGATGATGGTACAATAAATCGATCATATATCGCTAATGGTTCATCGGGATTAATTATGGAAACCACAGATAAACCAGCAGAAAGTTGGAAATTCTTAAGTTGGTGGATGTCAACTAATATACAAGCTGAATTCGCTAATACACTTCAATCTACTTACGGTCCAGAATATGTTTGGCTATCTGGTAACCTTAAAGCAGTTGAAAGTTCACCGATAGAAAAAGATGATTTAGATATTATATTAGAACAAGTTAAATGGTTAGTGGACGTACCACGTACTCCTGGTCAATATATGCTTGAGCGTGGTTTATCAGATATTTGGAATACAGCTGTATTCGATAATACTCCAACAGGTGTCGCTATCGATAAGCAAATAATAACCATTAACCGCGAAATTAAACGTAAAATGGTTGAATTTGGTTATATAGATACAAATGGAAAAGTTCTTGAGCCATATACCATTCGCGATGTCGAGTGGGTAAAAAGCAAAATGGTAGTAAAAGAGGAATAGAAAGGAGATACACTTATGTTCAAGGAAAAACGAGACTTATTTATCGAAAAATTTAAAAATGGGAATCTTAAAGATGCATTAAGCGTACTTCTTTTAATTTTACCATACGCTATATTGTTTTCATTATTTATAGCAATACCTACAGCTTTAGCTATAACATTATCATTATCTTATTTTAATGTTATTGAATTTCCAGAGTATGCTGGATTACTTAATTATATTACAGTCATTACTCAAGATTCAGTTTTTTTGAGATATGTATTACCAAATACACTTAAATATGCATTGATTGTTGGTCCGGGAGGGTATATTTTATCCTTTATGCTCGCATGGATGTTAGCACAAATCCAAAAAGGTCCTAGAACGATTTTATCTTTAGCAATTTACGCACCATCTATGGTAGGTGGAATCTTTACTGGAGTCGTTTGGAAAACATTATTTAATGGTAATGAACATGGATATATTAATGCATTGTTAATGCAATGGGGTTTAATTGATCGACCTGTTCAGTTTTTACAATCTCCTGAGTATTTAATGCCGATCATGATTATCGTTGCTTTATGGAGTTCAATGGGTATCGGATTTCTGGCGATGGTAGCTGGAATTTTGAATGCTAATGAAGAATTATACGAAGCAGCTTATATTGACGGGATTAAAAATAAATTTCAAGAAGTAATGTATATCACCATTCCATCGATGAAACCTCAAATGTTATTCGGTGCTGTAATGGCAATAGTAGGTACATTCAATTCTGGTGGTATAGGAGTAGCATTATCAGGTTCAAACCCGACTCCTCAAAATTCAGGACAATTAATTATTAATCACATTGAGGACTATGGTTTTCAAAGATATGAAATGGGATATGCTGCTGCATTATCAGTTATCTTGTTACTTATCATTTGGGGATTCTCTAAAATTGCCTATAAGCTATTCGCAGAAAAAAATTAATAGGAGGTGTAATAAATGAGTTTACAAGGAACGAAAATCAATCCAAGTCGTTTTAATAAATCCCAGTTAAAATTTTATCTATTTCTAGTTCCGATGAGTTTATTCATGGTGCTACCAATTGTATATATCATAAGTCAAGCTTTTAAACCTCTAGATGAATTGTTTATGTTCCCCCCACGTTTCTTAGTACAAAAGCCTACTATGAAAAGCTTTAGCGATTTATTAAGAACTGCATCTAATACTGGAATACCAATGAGCAGATATTTATTTAATTCAATTATTATAACGATTTTAATGGTATTAGTGACGTTATTTATTACCAGTATAACAGGCTATGCATTATCAAAAAAACAATTCAAACTAAAAAATAGGTTACTAAGTATAAATCAAATGGCTTTAATGTTCGTTGGTGTTGCTGTCGCAATTCCAAGATATTTAGTAGTTGTTAATTTAGGATTAAACAATAACTTTTTGGTACATATCATTCCTTACTTAGCAATGCCAGTTGGCTTATTTTTAATAAAACAATTTATTGATCAAATACCTGATTCAATTATAGAAGCCGCAAAAATTGACGGCGCTGGTGATTTAAAAATATTGACTAAAATAGTCATACCTTTAATTAGACCAGCATTAGCTACAGTTGCTATTTTGACTTTCCAATCGACATGGGGAGCAACTGAAGCATCTACGACATACATTCAAGATGAAACAATGAAATCATTTGCATTTTATTTAAATACAATTACAAACACACAAAATGCAATAGCTGGAGCAGGTATGTCAGCAGCAGCAGGGCTAATCATGTTTTTGCCAAACTTGATTATCTTTATAGTAATGCAATCGCAAGTCATGAATACAATGAGTCATTCAGGAATTAAATAGGAGGAGGTATAATTATGAATGCAAAAATAAAGTTTTTTATTTCAACACTATTTATTTTTACTGTATTTTTAATAACCTCTATTACAATAAGTGTTGAAGCATCTCCTGCTACGTCATATACTATGACATTAAATTCAAAAGGTAGATATGTACGTACACAAGATGCTTACCTTCCTGATAGAAGCGTTGTTGATTTGAAGTTAAATAAACCAGAAGATATTTATATCGACGCAAATGACTTTATGTTTATTGCTGATACAGGTAATAAACGAATCCTAAAATATAATATTAATACTGATGAAGTGGATATGGAAATAACTCTTAAAGAGTTAAAATCGCCAGATGGAATTTTCGTTACTAAAGAAGGAGATATTTATGTTGCTGATCATACAGCAAAAGCAATCTTTAGATTTTCTAGTGATGGATTATTAAAAAATAAATACGAAAAACCTACAGCACCTAGTTTTGAAGGTACAGTATTTGAACCTTCTAAAATTGGTGTAGATAATAGTGGCAATATGTTCATTTATGGTGGTGTGTACGATGGAATTATTCACTTATCAAATTCGGGAGAATTTCAGGGATACTTTACATCAAATAGAATTGAACTATCACTTAGTGATCGGGTACGTGATATGTTTTACACAGAAAAACAAAAATTGAATTTATCACGTAATCCTGCGATCTTTTCAAATGTCTTTGTTGATTCAAAAGGTATAGTATATACAACTACAACAAATAGTGAAATGTACTCAATCAAAAAACATAACATTGCAGGTCTTAATAACTTTTCAAGTGGAGTCGTATCACAATCTGATGCTACTGATGTATATGTAGACGAAAGTGGTATTATCTATGCAGCAATGTCTTCTGGCTCAATCTTTGTATACTCACAATCAGGTGAATTTATTTATAGTTTTGGAGCGAGTAACTTCAGAGTTGGTTCTGAAATTAATGAAGACATCTCGGGGTTGTTTACTACTATTTCTGCAGTAGCAGTTGATAGTAAAGGTTTTGTTTGGGCAGTTGATGATTCAAAATCATTTATTCAATCATTCAAACCCACAGATTATGCTGAAAAAATTTATTCTGCTTTAGCACTTTATACAAATCGTAAATATAATGAATCAATAAAAATATGGCAAGAAGTATTAAGATTAAATCAAATGTCAGTAATCGCTCATAACAACCTTGGTAAAAACTATATGTCTATTGAAGAGTATGAATTAGCAATGGACCATTTCTTGATATCAGGAAATCGAGCAGATTTTTCTGAAGCATTTTGGGAGGTTAGAAATATAGACTTACAACAAAATTTAAGCTATATTATTATCATTCTTATTGCTTTATTCGTATTATCATTTATATTGAAGAAAGTGGACAAGAAACATCCATTTAAATATAAAATAAAAACATATGTAAGTAAAATTTTTAATAGGAAATTCCTTCGAGATATATTCTATATGTTTAGAGTAATGACACACCCTCTAGATTCATTTTATGAAATAAAAAAAGGTCGAAAAGGATCTTTATTAGGAGCTACAATCATCTATACATTGTTCTTTTTCATATTTTTGTGGTATACAATTGGAAAAGGCTTTATTTATCAATTCATTGCAGTTGAAGATTTAGATTTGAATACTATTGTTTTTGGTTTCTTTGCACTTACTTTATTATTTGTTATATGTAATTATTTAGTAACATCAATCAATGAAGGTGAAGGCGGAATTAAAAAAATCTTCTTACTGTTTGCTTATTCATTAGCACCTATGTATGTTGCATTTATTTCAATCACATTATTATCACATATCCTAACATACAATGAATCATTTTTCCTAGATATAATAAAATATTTTGCATTTACATGGACGGGTGTTAATATCTTCTTGGGTATCCAAGAAATACACAATTATTCGATCCGCAATACAATAAAAAGTATTATTATAACAGCAATTTTTATGATTATTATTGTGGTTGTAATATTAATTATTATTATAATGTGGGATCAACTAGCAAACTTCTTTATAGAAATTATTATGGAGGCGATTAGAAATGTTACGAAATAAAAAGTTTCTTATAGTTAGTATATTACTTTTATTAGTCTCTATTTCGGTAACAGTTGTAGCAAAATATATACCGAGTAATAAGGATACTAAATTACCTCCAGACGAAGTTACGAATGTAATATTTGATCCGACAGAATTTCAAAAACTATATGAAAATGATAATTTTATTTTTTATTATCGAGATAGCCGAGATGTATTTGCAATCACTGATAGAAGAACTGGTTATACTTGGAAGACTGGGATTGATCGAGCTTTTTCTACAGACACACTAGATGCTTGTGACGAATTATCAAGAAAAGCAACTGATGCTGAAAAATTAGCTACATGTATACCCATTGAACATGAAATGGTACATGAGTATTTAGCTATCGCTAATTCGTTAATTTCGATAGAATACTATGATGCAACTAGGGCGATCAAAAACTCCTCAAGTGCTGCATTAAAAGATGTAACTTCTACATTAGTTAAAGTTAACAATGATGAAACCCATTATCGATTAGACGTTAATTTTGAAAAAATAAAAATTGGAATTAAAGTTCATATTTACCTGAATGAAAAAGGTATTTCTTACGAAATTAGAGATGAAGAAGTAATTGGTGAAGGTTCAAATAATCTACACGCTATATTAATTACACCATTTTTAGGAGCTTCTGGTGGTGTAGAATTAATATATAATCTTGAAATTGATGATTATGATTACGATAATCCAGTTTATAAAGATTTAATTCCAGGCTATGTTTTAGTACCAGATGGTTCTGGTGCTTTGATAAGATTTGAAGATTATAACACAAGTGATAGTAAACCATTAAGTAACTATCAAGGCAGTGTGTATGGAACTGATTATTCACAAGTAGATAAAAATATTAATTATCAATTTAGATACGTTGAATTTAAAGAACCAACAATGCCTCTATTTGGTATAGCTCATGGTAATAATCAAGCGGCGTTTATAGCTTATGCTACAAGTGGCGCAGAACATATGAATATTATATCTACGCCTGATGAAGGAAGATTTATGAAGTATAACTTCGCTTATCCTAAATTCAAATACAACGTAGAATATTACCAGATTTACAATCGAGCCGGTTCGGGTTACAACACGTTATTAGAAGAAAGAAATCACTTTGATATTGATCTATCATACGAATTCTTAGCAGGTGATGGTAGCACTGGATTACCAGCTAATTATGTTGGTATGGCAAAAGCTTATCGTAACTACCTAATTGAACAAGAACTTTTAAAAGTAGTTAATTATGCTTATTCAAATGTACCCACTCGTTTAGACTTTTTGATGTCTGACGTTAAGAAAAATTTAGTTGGTTTTGAAAATGTGATCATGACCACGATTGATGATGTTGAAAACAACCTAAGGGAATTACAATCACTCGGTGTTAAAAATATCAATTCAGGTTTATATGGTTATCAAAAGGGTGGGATCACTTTAGGCAAACCAAATAATATCAGTTATAGCGGTGAAATAGCTACAAAATCAGAAATGAAAGAAGCAATTAAAAACTTAAGTGCACTTGGTATTGATATATCTTTATCACAAGATTTTGTGAAAATAAATGAAGAACAAATGAAAGTGACAGGTAATTCGATTAGACATGCATCTAGTAAATATGCACAACTTAATATGTTTGATGCAGAAGCGCCGGTAACTAGTTTTTATTACGCTAGAGTGGAAAAATCAATAGATTGGTTAAATGACCATCTTCGTGATCTAAAATCATTAAATGCAAATTCTGTCACTATTGAAGGACTAACAAATACATTGTTAACAGATTATACCGGCAAAATTACTTCTAGAGCAGAAAGTATTGAATTAATTAAAGATGGCTTAT
The DNA here is from genome assembly GCA_029240795.1 of Haloplasmataceae bacterium. Taxonomy (GTDB): domain Bacteria; phylum Bacillota_I; class Bacilli_A; order Haloplasmatales; family Haloplasmataceae; genus JARDZP01. The sequence continues at coordinate 26,531 of JARDZP010000008.1, forward strand.
CAGATGTATCAGAAAAATACGCAATTAATGCATCAAATCCAAATATGTATACTTGGGAATATGTTGATCGTTACTTAAATGCACCCGTATTTAATTCGCAATATATTATTCAAACAGATACAGTTCCATTTTTACAATTAGTACTTAATGGCACAATGGAATTATATGCGCCATATTCAAACTTCTCATTTTATACACAATCTGATGTATTAAGAATGATTGATTACAATGTTTATCCTTCTTTTGTATTAACCCAGCAACCATCCTATTTAATGATGTCAACTAATTCAAATCATTTCTATTCAACAGAATACAGTCAATATAAAGACTTAATCATCGATATTTATACCGAAGTTGATCATGCTTTAAAAAATGTTATTAACCATGAATGGACTAACCGTGAAGTTTTAGCAAACGGAGTCATTTTAAACACATATGATAATGATATAAAAATTATCATTAATTATACAAATGATCCTTATAGTTATAACGGTATACAAGTTGAACCATTAGATTTCGAAATTATAGGTAAGGAGTAGAATTATGAGTAGAAGAAGACACAATTTAACGGTAATTAACAATGTTAATGGATATTTATTCTTACTTCCATGGCTTATAGGTTTTATAGTATTTACTTTTGGTCCTTTCATCTATACTTTCTATCTAAGTTTTACTTCAGTTGAATCTAATACTTCAGGTGGCTTTGATATTGATTGGTTAGGAATTAAAAACTATAATGAATTAATTGACCGAGATATACCTGAATTTATTCCATCAATTGTTAACTTTGTGATCATGCAAGCATTATATGTTCCCGTAATTCTAGTAATGTCTTTTATTTTAGGATTACTTTTGAATCAAGAAATTAAATTTAGAACTTCATTTAGAACCATATTCTTTTTGCCAGTTATTATATTATCAGGTACAGTAATGAATCAATTCACATCAAGGGGTATTGGGTTGACTAATTTTGGAGAGGTTAACAATAACCTGATCTTTAAAATGATTGGAAATTATACACCGTTTTTAACAGAAGGTTTACAATTCATTTTTAATAATTTTACTATGGTACTATGGTTTACAGGTATACCCATTGTTTTATTCATCAATGCTCTTCAGAAAATTGACCGTCAATTATTTGAAGCAGCACAAATAGATGGAGCAAATTGGTGGCAAATGTTATGGAAAATTACTATTCCAAATATTAAATCGACAGCGATGATTGTTTCAATCTATACGATTATTAATTTAGGACTTTATAGTATTAATGCAAGGTATAATGGCATAATGAATATTTTTGATATATTAAACCGTGACTTAAAAAATGTTACAAAAGGACTTGGATATGCTTCTGCTGAAGCAGCATTGTATAGTATTGTAGTATTAATTTTTGTCTTATTAGTCATGGTTATCTTTAGAGAAAAATATAAACCGAAAAAATTTGAGTCTTTAAAAGAAAGACAAATTAAAAATTTACAACGTATTCAACAACGTAATATTCGTAATGAAATGACAATAAAACAATTTTTAATGCAAATAAAAGATAAATTTAGTAAAAAGGGGGATAAACATAGTGGAAAATAAGTTGAAATTAATCGGAAGTAAGCTTACTAACTTTTATAAAAAATTTAACTTCAAATTAATCAGAAAAAAATTACTTGGAATTAAAACAACCGATGGACTTTTATTTAAAGTGCTCGTTTACCTGATTCTTATTGGTATAAGCTATGTCTTTTTATTCCCTCTTATTAAAATGGTATTCATGTCATTTATGTCTGCAACTGACTTATATGACCCTGAAGTTGATTGGCTTCCTAAGAAGTTTACATTCGAAGCATTTAAAATTGCCTTTCAAGGTTTAAATCTTCCAAAAACATTATTTAATTCTGTTTGGTATTCAACTATGTTAGCTGGAATCCAAACACTTATAGCGGGTTTAACAGGATTCGCCTTTGCAAGATATAATTTTAAATTTAAACATTTCTGGTTTGCGATGGTAATATTCTCTTTCATTATTCCAGTACCAGCAGTAATGATTCCAAGAATTTTAATGTTTACTGAAATAGGGAATTATTTAAAGGGAATCATCGATCCAAATTTTACAATGTTTAAAACAATCTATCCGCAACTTTTAATGACACTACTTGGTCAAGGAGTTAATAATGCTATTCTCGTATTAATATTTTTTAACTTCTTTAAAATGATTCCTTTATCACTAGACGAAGCAGCAAGAATGGACGGTGCAACTTCAATTCAAGTATTTTGGCATATCTTTATTAAAATGTCGGTACCGATTATTGTCACTGTATTCTTATTTTCATTCGTATGGAATTGGAACGAAAGTTATACAACGAATATTTTCTTGCAGTCTAGGGTGCGATTACTTCCAGATCAATTATCTAATTTTGAAGATGCTTTTAACACGCTAATGGAAAAGCAAAATGACGATGAAGTTTCATCAAGAATAAATGAATCGTATAGAATGGCAGCAACATTCTTATCAATGGTCCCTTTATTTATTGTCTATATCTTTGCCCAAAAACAATTTATTGAAGGTATTGAACGTACAGGAATTACCGGAGAATAAAAACAATAATTATAAAATAATTGTTAGGTTGCAATCACTAATTGCGACCTAACAACTATAATTTTTTTGAGAAGTAGGGAATGGTGAATATCAATGGTTAAATATTATTTAGATAAAAATAATCAATTTATAATTGAAGGCTATGATAAAGCAAAAACTTTTGCTAGCTTTATGCCTGGGATTGCGGGTATCGATGGTATTCCAATGTGGGTATATTATGTGAATCGTGGTCAAGCTATCGCAGGTTTTGGTATTGAAAACAAAGAAAATCCAATTCTTGATTTCGTACCAGCAAATATGGCTTATCGTAGAACTGAATTAACGGGTTTTAGAACTTTTATTAAAGTAAATGGTAAAGTACATGAAGCATTCTCATCTATATCAAGTTGTGATGTAGAAAGAAAAATGGCAATTGATACGAATGTTTTATCATTAGTTGAAATAAATAAAACCTTAAATTTAAAAGTAACAGTAAAGTATTTTAATATTTCACATGAAAACTACGCTGGATTAGTTAGAAAAGTAGCTTTCGTTTCGCTTGACGGAGTCAGTTTAGACGTTGAAGTTCTAGATGGATTAACAACGATATGGCCAGCAGGTGTAAATAATTACACGATAAAAAATATGTCAAACTTAGCAGTTGCATGGTTTGATGTCTTTAATGAAGAAAACAAAATTCCGTTTTATAAAAATCGTTCTACAACTGAAGATACTGCTGAAGTAGGAGTTGTTGAAACAGGACACTTTTATGCATCTGTAGATGATCAAGATACCTTATTAAATATTATTTACGATAACGACTTAGTTTTTGGTTATAATACCACTTTAACTTTAGCAGAGGGTTTTGAAGAAAAATCTTTAGCGGAAATTGTAACAAGTAAACAAGTGTCAGCTAACAAAATTCCTGGGGCTTTTACCGCATTAAAAGTAAATGGAAAAGAAAAAAGTTTTTATTCTGTATCAGGAAAAATGTCTTGTATAGATACACTGAATGAAAAAGCGAAACACTTTACTTATGACTACTTCGTTCAAAAAGAGAATGAAGCGATTGAACTTGGCTTAAAGGTAGCAAATCCGGTAGATAGTAAAACGTCATTACCCATATTTGATGCTTATGTTAAACAATCTTTCGTTGATAATTTACTTCGCGGTGGATATCCACTTGTGTTTGATGGTAAAGAAGGAAAAATTATATATCACGTGTATTCACGAATCCATGGAGATATGGAAAGAGAATATAATAACTTCTTTGTTGAACCTGCCTTCTTTTCACAAGGAAATGGTAACTTTAGAGATGTGAATCAAAATCGGCGTAACGATGTTTATTTCGTTAAAGAAGCAGGACTTTACAATATTAAACAATTTATGGAATTAATCCAACTAGATGGACAAAATCCACTTGTTATTAAAGGGTCATCATTAATTTTAGATAAATCGAAGTTAACTGACTTATTAACATTTGTTAAAACTGAAAAAGAACAAGTTAAGAAAATTTTAAATAACAAATTTACACCAGGAAAATTATTAACTTACCTAAGTGTAAATAAAGTGACTTTATCAATAGATAGTAATGAATTTTTAAACTCAGTTCTTAAAAATTCAGTTCAAGAAATTGAATCTGAATATGGTGGAGGATATTGGTCTGATCACTGGACTTACAATATGGATCTCATTGATAATTACTTAAATGTTTATCCAGATAAATTAGAAGAATTAATGTTTACGAAGAATTATCGTTTCTTTGAAAGTCATGTAACTGTATTACCAAGAATTGATAAATATGTACTAACAAAAGAAGGTAAAGTTCTTCAATTAGAACCATTATTACATGATAAAGAAAAAATAAATCGACTAGGTTTAAACACGAATGGTACAAATTGGAGTAAAGATAAAGACGGTAGTATTTATAAAACTGATCTATTTGTAAAATTATTATCACTTGGGCTAAATAAAGTTTGCGCCCTTGACCAATTTGGATTGGGGATCATGATGGATACAGATAAGCCAGGTTGGAATGATGCGATGAATGGTTTACCAGGAATCTTTGGTTCGGGTTTAAGTGAAACAGTAGAAACAAGAAGAATTACGAAGTTTTTGCTTAATGTAGTGAAGAAATATGATTGTGTTGTAAATATCCCATCTGAAATATATAAATTATTAAAACAAGTGAGCAAATTAATAAGTGCTAATTTAGAAGATGCTGAGTATTTTGAACAAGTTCAAACTGCAAGAGAATTATATCGTGAAGAAGTTCGCTTTGGGTTAACTGGTAGTGAAGAACAGATTAAATTATCAGATTTAAAAGAGTTGTTAGAAGGTTTAGATGATCAAATTGAATCTGCTATTAAAAAAGCATTAGCGTTTGGAAAAGGCACAATACCAACCTATTTAACCTATACACCGGTTGAATATGAAGTATTAGATCATTATCATCCACATTTAGGCTTACCCAATGTTAAAGTTACAAAATGGAGTTGTCGTGCTTTACCATTATATTTAGAAGCTCCGGCTCGTTACTTAAAACAAGTTCATGACATTGATGAAGCGAAATCAATTTATACATTTGTAAAAAATAGTGGAATGTATGATGAATTATTAAAGATGTATATTACTTCAGAATCACTTGAAAATGAAACTCTTTCAATCGGACGTGCAAGAGCATTCACGCCAGGGTGGTTAGAACGTGAAGCTTGTTTCATGCATATGGAATATAAATATTTAATTGGGTTACTAAAAAGTGGGCTTTATGAAGAGTATTTTAATGATATAAAAACATGTCTACCTCCATTTATGAATCCAAAAGTGTATGGTCGTAGTACATTAGAAAATTCATCGTTTATTGCATCAAGTAAAAATCCTAATCCAAGTAATCATGGACGTGGTTTTGTCGCTAGAATGACTGGAACAACTTCAGAAATGATTACCATGTGGTTATTGATGATGACTGGTAAAAAGTTATTTTCATTTGAAAATAATGAATTAGTATTTACATTAAATCCAATTTTAAATCATGAATTTTTTGATGAATCTAATCAAGTTCATTTTAGATTATTAAATAGTTGTGATGTAACATATTTAAATAAATCTAGAAAAAACACTTATGGAACGGATCAAGTATCTACATCAAAATATACTTTAACTTATGCATTAGGTAATGTAGTAACGATTGATAGTAAAGTTATAGTAGGAACATACGCTAACGATATTAGAAATGGCTTAGTAGTGAAAATTTTAGTTGAATTGAAATAAGGAGATAACGATGGCAGAAATTAGAGGCGTAAATCTTGGTGGTTGGTTTGTACTAGAAAAATGGATGAAACCTGATTTATTCGAAGGGGTAACAGGTCCTGATGAAACAGTGTTTTGTAAAGAAAAACCAAACGCAAAAGAAGTATTAGAAAAACATTGGCAAAATTTTATTACCGAGAGTGACTTTGCATTTTTGAATAAATGTGGCCTGAATTCGGTAAGACTTCCGATACCTTGGTGGGCATTTGAAGAATGTAATCCATATTTTAGTTGTGTAACTTATATTGACAAAGCAATGGATTTAGCAAAAAAATATCAATTGAAGGTATTATTAGATTTACATACGGCTCCAGGATGTCAAAATGGCTTTGATAATGGTGGTGTTACGGGTGTCATTGACTGGCCAAAATCACAAACAAATATAGATTTAACCGTAAGAATCTTAGAAAAAATCGCGAAAAGGTACAGTAGTCATGAAGCACTTTGGGGAATAGAATTATTAAATGAACCCCATTGGACAATAGATTTAAATTTACTTCAAAAATTTTATTTAGAGGGTTATCAAGCAATTAGAAAACATTTAAAAAATCAAGTGATCGTTTTTCATGATGGATTTAGACCTGATGATGAAAGTTGGGTAAATTTCTTTAAAAATAACCAATTAGAAAATGTAGCATTTGATTTACATTTATATCAATGCTTTAATCATGAGTTTGCCGATATGAAAATAGAAGGTCACATTCATGTAGCATTAAATAGATCAGTTTTAGTCAATAAAATTTCTCAATTTGTCCGTGTCATTGTTGGTGAATGGTCACTAGGATTACATGAATTGGTTTTTAATAATATGGACGAATTTAATAAAAAAGTTTGTTTAACGATGTATGCAAATGCTCAATTGCATTCCTTTGAAAAAGGTTTTGGTTTTTATTTCTGGAGTTATAAAATTGAAAGAAATAGTCACTTAGGCTGGGATTTTAAAAGATTGGTAGATGCAGGCATATTTCCAAATAGTTATAAATAAAGTGAAGGAGAAAAGTAATGGTAAAAAAAATATTATCAATTTGTTTTCTGCTTGTTGTAACATTATCACTTTTTGCATGTAGAACAAGTAGTACTAATTCAACTACTACAAATTCCACACAAGCATCTACTAGTGGTACGACTTCAAATAGTACTACCGCAACAACTACTGGTGATGAGGTAGTATTAAGAGAATGTCTTGGGTTACAACCTACACTAAATGATCCACTGACAGTGAATTCAGAAATTCAAGCCTTAGTGGAAGTAAAAGTAGATTCAATGACATTAGCTGAAAAAGCAGGTCAAATGGTTCAAGCAGAACGTAAAACAATTACTCCTCAAGAAGTAACTCAATATAACGTTGGCTCAATCTTAAGTGGTGGTGGCTCAACCCCTGCAGGTAATACACCAGAAGCTTGGCTTAATATGTATAATAGTTTTCAACAAGCAGCCCTTGATTCAAGTTCGGGTATACCCATTATTTATGGAGTAGATGCTGTTCATGGTCATAACAATGTTTATGGAGCAACCGTATTTCCACATAATATAGGTTTAGGAGCTGCTAATGATCCTGAATTAATGTATAAAATTGGTGAAACAACCGCAGAAGAAATAGCAATAACAGGACTTGATTGGAACTTTAGTCCAGCAGTATCTGTTGTTCAAGATATTCGATGGGGAAGAAGTTATGAAAGTTTCGGTGAATGTGCTGATTTACATGTAAGTTTAGTACAAGAATACGTTCAAGGGTTACAACAACATAACATAGCTGCGACCGCTAAACACTTTATTGGTGATGGTGGGACAAAATGGAATCCTAGTAATTATAGAGATTCTAATTGGGCATTTACTAATCCATATGCCTTTATGTTAGACCAAGGTAATACGATAATAACTGAAGAAGAACTTCGAGAAATTCATTTACCTGGTTATATTGAAGCGATTAATGCAGGAGTCGATACGGTAATGATTTCTTATAGTAGCTTTAATGGACAAAAAATGCATAGTCATAATTTAATCCAAACTCTATTAAAAGATGAATTAGGGTTTAAAGGGATGGTTGTTGGTGACTACGAAGCCACTCATCAATTACCTGGTGATTTTAACGCACAAGTAGTTGCTTCAGTTAATGCAGGCTTAGATATGTTAATGGAACCTGATCATTGGAAAGATTCAATAACTGCAATTATTAACGGTGTAAATAGTAATAAAATATCTATTGATCGCGTAAATGATGCCGTTTCAAGAATTTTGACTGTTAAATATATCAACGGAATAATGGATCATCCTATAAAAGAATTAGATACTGCTTATTTTAATTCGGATGAACACAAAGAAATAGCGAGAGAGGCAGCTAGAAAATCTCAAGTTTTACTTAAAAATGAAAATGATATATTACCTCTTGCTAAAGATGCAAACATTTTATTACTAGGACCTGGTGCTGATCATGTTGGTCTACAAAACGGTGGATGGACAATTGGATGGCAAGGTACAATGGATAAAAATGTATCAAAGGGTACTTCAATATTAGAAGGTATCGAAAATGTACTTAATAACAATAATGGAAATGTTTATACGAGCGTTGCAGACAAAGATAATGCAGAAGTTGTAGTTGTTGTACTAGCAGAACGCCCATATGCTGAAGGAATTGGCGATAATGGTAGTCTTGCATTAAATAGTCCCACCTCGTTACCAGAGAATATTACCGCATTAAATCAAGCAAAAAGTACAGGTTTACCTATTGTTGTTATCTTACTTTCAGGTAGACCACTAATTGTTACAAGTGAAATTAAGAGCTGGGATGCATTTATCGCTTCTTGGTTACCTGGAAGTGAAGGTGGAGCTGGAATTGCTGATGTATTATTTGGTGATTACAACTTTACAGGTAAATTACCAGTTACTTGGCCAAAGACAAATCAAAATGCTAGTGTAACAATTAATAAAGAGGATTACAATAGTTTATTCTATTTATTCCCATACGGATATGGTTTAGAATATTAGACTAAACAAATTAGAGGAGAATTATATTATGAATGTAAAAGTAGTAAGAACAGCTAAGAATACAGGCGATCGCCTAACAGAAAAACAAACATTAACACTTACGGAAAATTTTGATAATAACGTAAATGTTGTTGCGATAGATCCTAAACAAACATTCCAAACTCATATTGGATTTGGGGGTTCTTTTACAGAAGCCGCAGCCTACACATTAGCAGAGATGCCAGCTGAAAAACGCGCAGAAGCAATTAAAGCTTACTTTGATTTAGAAAATGGGTTAGGTTATACCATTGGACGTGTTGCGATTCATTCTTGTGACTTCGCATTAGAAAGCTATACATATGTTGAAGAAAATGATGTAGAATTAAAAACATTTGATATGTCTCATGAAGATAAATGGGTAGCACCATTTATTAAAGATGCTCAAGCAGTAAGTGGCAATACACTTAAACTTTTAGGTTCACCATGGAGCCCAGCACCTTGGATGAAAACGAATAAAGAAATGAATTATGGTGGGCATTTATTACCTGAATATGCGCAAGTTTGGGCTAATTATTATGTTAAATTTATTAAAGGAATGCGTGATCGTGGTATTAATATTGAATGGGTAAGTGTTCAAAATGAGCCAGCTGCTATTCAAAAGTGGGATTCTTGTATTTATAGTTCCCAACAAGAAAGAGATTTTCTACGTGAATATTTAGGTCCTACACTTGAACGTGAAGGTTTATCAGAAGTAGGTATCATCATTTGGGACCATAACCGAGATATAATGGTTGAACGTGTTTCTACTGTTTTACTAGATAAGGAAGCAGAAAAATACGTATGGGGTGTTGGAAATCATTGGTATGTAAGTGAAGCATTTGAAAATTTAAGTGTTGTTCATAACATGTTCCCCGACAAACACATCATCTTTACTGAAGGATGTCAAGAAGGTGGTCCACATGTTGGCGTATGGAACACAGGTGAAAGATATGCTCGCAACATCATAGGTGATTTCAATAACTGGTCTGAAGGATGGATTGATTGGAACTTAGTTTTAAATGAATTAGGTGGACCAAACCATGTAAATAACTTTTGTGATGCACCAATTTTAGCAGATCGTAATACAAAAGAATTAATATATAACAGTTCATATTACTATATTGGTCATTTTTCTAAATTTATTCGCCCTGGTGCTGTTAGAATCGGTTTATCTAAAAATACTCCAAGTGGAGTAAATGCGACTGCATTTAAAAACTTAGATGGAAAAATTGCGGTTGTAGTACAAAATGAAAGAGGACACTTAGAACAATTCTCTTTAGTACTTGAAGGTAAAGGTGTAACTGTACAAATTCCTGAAAATTCAATTACAACTTTCGTTATTGAATAAATAATAATTAATTTAAAACCCAGTTCATCTTTAAGGTTAATTGGGTTTTTCTCAATAATTTTAAAAGATAAAGAGGTTTATATGAGAAAAATTGTACTCTTTTTAATCGTTTTATTTTCTTCAATCATCTTATATTCTTGTAAAACAAATCCAACAGTTTTGAATACAACTTTCACAAGTGAAAAGACATCCAGTCAAACAACTGTTACTACTAATCCACAAGAAATAAAACAAAAAGTAGAACAATATATAAATAATATGACACTAGAACAAAAAGTTGGTCAAATGATGATGCCAGAGAAAAATTCAGTTACGCTTCAAGAAATACGTAGTTATAATATTGGAACCGTTTTATCAGGTGCGGGTCAAAATCCTGTTAATACACCCTACATAGTCTGGGCTGATATTTATAATAATCTCCAAAAAAACGCATTATTATCAGAAACAAAAATTCCTTTGTTATATGGTATTGATGCGGTTCATGGAAATAATGCGGTATATGGTGCTACTTTATTTCCCCATAATATCGGATTAGGAGCAGCAAATGATGCGGATTTAATGTATAGAATTGGAGAAGTAACAGCTGAAGAAATGGCTAAAACTGGGGTTAATTGGAATTTCAGCCCTACTGTTGCAGTGGTTCAAAATATCCAATGGGGAAGAACATACGAAAGTTTTGGCGAAAATCCTGAAATACATACAAACTTAGTAGAAAAATATGTTCAAGGTTTGCAGCAATTTGATCGTGTATCTACTGCTAAACATTTTATAGGTGATGGTGGTACTGATTTGAGAGATCATACGGGTGGTGACTGGTCAATAGATCAAGGAAATGTGTCTATACCATTTTCTGAATTATCAAGAATTCACTTACCTGGATATATTGAAGCAATTGAATCCGGTGTAAGTTCAGTTATGATTTCTTATAGTAGTTTTTATGGTATTAAAATGCATCAAAACAAGGAGCTAATAACTGATTTATTAAAAGAAGAACTAGGTTTTGATGGAATAGTCGTATCTGATTATGATGCTATAAAACAAATACCAAATGCTGATTATTATCATCAGTTAGTTTTAGCTGTTAATGCAGGGATAGATGTCCTTATGGAACCTCACACTTGGAAAACAGCATACAATAATATTATTCAAGCAGTAAGTAATGGTGATATACCCATTGAAAGAATTAATGATGCTGTGTCAAGAATATTAACAGTAAAATATAAACATAATATTTTTGCTAATCCTTTAGTAGAAAAAGGAACAGATAAATTAAGTACTGAAGAGCATAAAGCCGTTGCAAGAGAAGCAGTAAGAAAATCGTTAGTATTACTTAAAAATGATAATGATCTCTTACCTTTAGAAAAAAATAGTAATGTTTTATTATTAGGTCCTGGTGCTAATAATCTAATCCTTCAAAATGGAGGGTGGACAGTAAGGTGGCAAGGTCCTCATGAAAATGATAATATTGAGGGGACATCCATATTATCAGGTTTTCAAAATAATGTTTTAAATAGTGGAGGTAATATCTATACAAATTTAAGTGATGCCTCTTTAGCTAGCGTCGCAGTAGTAGTACTTGCCGAAACACCATATGCTGAAGGACAGGGTGATAATGGTTATTTAGAACTTGAATATGGTCCAAATAATGAGGGGAGTCATACATCACATATAGATAATATTAAAGCATTAAATGAAGCAAAAATGACTGGTTTACCGATTGTCGTCATTTTATTATCAGGTAGACCGTTATTAGTTACTGATTATATTGATGAATGGGATGGATTTATTGCGGCATGGTTACCTGGCACTGAAGGTGGAAATGGAATAGCTGACGTTATCTTTGGTGATTATGATTTTACTGGTAAACTACCTATAACTTGGCCAAAAGATAATACTCAATTTGCTCATTCTGTTATGATGGAAGATTATAATCCCCTAAATTATCAGTATCCCTATGGATATGGTTTAAAATATAATGATTAGTTCACAATACAAAATTTGCGATAGATTTTAAGTATGAAAGGAAGAGAGTATGAAAAAAATATTGATTTTATTGTTTTTGACAATTGGATTAGCACTAACAGCGTGTCAAACGACGTTAGAAAAAACGACTACCAATAATTTAACTACGAATGAGACTACTTATGAAACAACAAGTGCTACTACAACAGAACCCCAACAGGTTATAAATGATTGTGAAAAAGCATTATTAGAAACAGTTGGCGACTGGGAACCTGTTTGGTGTGAAGAATTTGATTATGAAGGTCTACCAGAATTAACAAAATGGACGATTGAAAATAAAGGTGATGGATTCGGAAACAATGAACTTCAGTTTTATACAAAGCGACCAGAGAATGTTAATGTTGAAGATGGCGAATTAACAATCACAGTTAAAAAAGAACAATTTGTTAATAGAAATTATACTTCAGCTAAATTAATGTCTAGAGGTAAAGGCGACTTCCTATATGGTAAGTTTGAAGTAAAAGCAAAATTACCCGAAGGAAAAGGTACATGGCCTGCAATATGGATGATGCCATCAGAAAGTAAATATGGTGGATGGCCAAATAGTGGAGAAATAGATATCATGGAACATGTTGGTTATGATATGAATACCATTGTTGGTACTGTTCATACGGGTAATTATAATCATACCAAAGGAACTCAAGTCGGTAAAAGTATTGAACTTGACGATGTTGTAGATTATTACCATATTTATACAATTGAGTGGGATCCAACTGGTATTAAATGGTTTGTTGATGGTGTTCAATATCACGAATTCAAAAATGATGAAATCAAGAATCCAGATAATAGTAGTGGAAATTGGCCATTTGATCAAGAATTTTATTTAATATTAAATGTCGCATTTGGGGGTAATTGGGGTGGAGCACAAGGCATTGACCCTAATTTTATAGAATCAAGAATGGTTGTTGATTATGTACGTGTCTTTCAAAAAGATTATGAATCAATCGATGAAGAAAATCCTACGGATGTCTTAGGTTATCAAACCGTAACCAACCTTCCTTCAAACACAAAAATTTCTTGGGATAAATCTACAGATGATACAGGGATCGATCACTATGAAATATATTTAGATCAAGAATATATAGGTAATACATCTGCACCTACTTACATTTTTACTGAACTAGATCCGTTAACTGATTATGAATTAAAGGTGATTGCTGTTGATTTTGTTGGAAAGATGACAAATCCAACAACTTATTCATTTACATCTGGTGATTATACTTCAATTCCAAATAAGATAAATGCTTCGGATTATACAGAGATGAGAGGAATTCAACTACAATCTACAAGTGATGTAGGTGGAGGACAAAATGTTGCGTATATAGATAGTGGAGATTATTTGCTATATAAACTTAAAGTTTCAGAAACAGGAAATTATCGAATTAAATTTAGAGTTGCTTCTACTTCTTCAAGTAGAGAAATACAATTATATGATTATAGTAATAATATTGAAACATTACTTACAAAGGTAACTTTTAATAGCACAGGCGGTTGGCAAAATTGGCAAACAGTTGATGGTATTGATTCATTTAACTTGGAACAAGGTATTGTTACTATAAAAGTTAAAGCAATAACTAATGGGTTTAATCTTAACTGGATTGAATTTGTGAAGGAATAACGTAATATTCATTGGGGAGGATAAAAAATGAAAAAAGCGAATTATATCTTATTAACAATGTTTTTAATCATTACATTAGTTGCTTGTAAAACGACAGATAAACCATTAATAACAACTAATGGTACAACAGTAAGTTCCACT
>JARDZP010000151.1 GCA_029240795.1 Haloplasmataceae bacterium
CAAAATTTGTTAAATCTACTTAATAGTGAAACTATTTAATTTTCTATACCAATTTTTACTTGATTAACAAAATCATCCCATAAACTTGGATCTTCAATCATTCTTAGTGGACAAATTTTTCCACTTGCATCATAATGACGTTTTAATTGACTAATATCCATGTTCAATTCTTTCATTAATTGGATTGTTAATTCAATCGTGTGAAGTCTTGCTTCCTCATAATTTCCATCAGCATTTACCGCAATTTCAATTCCTATTGAATTTAGATTTGTGATATCAGAATAATTTCGATTATCACCAACATGCCAAGCAACTTGATCAAGTTCTAACATTTGATAAACTTGCTTATTGTCTACTACAAAGTGAGTGGATGCTTCAGCATCGGGATTAGTATTCCAATATCTATAATGTGCGTTGGCATCAGCACCAATGTTAGTATTATTTGTTTCATGAATAACTATATATTCTGGTGTCATGGTAACGTATTTAGAATAATTTAAATTGATTTGTTTTTTATAAAAAGGAATGATTTTATTATATGAAACGAAAAAATCTTGTGTACTTTCATCTTCTATAGTCGCGGTTAAAAAATAATTTTTTCTAATAACATTTGTTATATTACCTGATAAATTTGTGAAATCCATAATTTTTTCATTCATTTCAAGTTTATTATCAACCATTTTTAGCGGTTGCATATATGGATATCCATCTTTAGAACCAATTGCGATATATTCTGAATCTATTTCGATGATATCGATAATTTCTACTCTATCGTCGAAAACTAGATTATCAGTAAATGTATTTTCTATTAGTTCATTATCATTAAATAGTATACTTTCAGGGTTTGAAGTAGTTTTATCTACTTGCTTTAATTTATTTGCTGTACTTACTATGGTGATTAATAATGATAGTAGTAAAATAAATGAAAAACTATAATATTTTTTTCTCATATCCTACCACTCCTTTCCAACTATTTACAAACTAAATATATCATATATTATTGATGATTTATATGAACAACATTTACCAGTAATGGAATAGATAATGTTTTCTTAGATATAAAAAGAAAAAAAGTTGATTAGTAAATTTTACAAATTTTATCCAGGGTCTTTTATCAATAGGACTTATATAGTTGTTTATTTATAATATAAATAGAATTAGCAAAGATAACTGATTCACATATAATATAAATACAATAAAAAATGTAAAAGATTTCAAGACGTATTATTTGCATAAAATTAGGATTTTTTTTATAATTAAATGAATGTTTAGGAAGGGATGTTAAATATGATTTATTCGAGTATTGATAAAACAATCGGAAATACTCCGATTATTAAATTAGATAATTTACCTGTTGATTACGCTGATGTATTTGTAAAATTAGAATTTTTTAATCCAGGAGGATCTGTAAAAGATCGTATTGCTTTAAAAATGATAACAGCGGCTGAAGAAAATGGTGAAATTAAACCTGGGGATACAATAATTGAACCAACAAGCGGTAATACTGGAATTGGTGTGGCAATGATTGGGGCAGCGAAAGGGTATCGCATAGTACTATGTATGCCTGAAACGATGAGTATTGAACGGAGAAAAATCTTAAAGGCATTTGGAGCAGAGCTTGTTCTTACAGAAGGTCCAAAAGGTATGAAAGGTGCAATTGCGAAAGCTGAAGAACTTCAAAAAGAATACGGTTACTTTATGCTTAAGCAATTTGACAACAATAATAATGTAAAAGCTCATGAAGAAACAACTGCACTTGAGTTATTAAATGATTTTCCAGATGGGTTTGATGCATTTGTTTCAGGAGTTGGTACAGGTGGTACCATTACAGGTGTAGGAAATGTGGTAAAACAGAAATATCCTAATATCCATTTTATTGCTGTTGAGCCAGTAGATTCACCAGTATTATCTGGAGGTAAACCGGGTCCTCATAAAATTCAAGGTATAGGTGCAGGATTTGTACCTAGTATATTGAATCCTAAAGTTTATGATGAAATATTCCATGTAACTACCGAAAATGCTTTTAATATAGCTAGAAAATTAGCTAAAGAGTATGGAATACTAGTCGGTATTTCTTCAGGTGCGGCAGTGTTTGCGGCATTAGAAACAGCTAAAAAGATTGGTAAAGGGAAAAAGGTTGTTGTAATAGCACCAGACAATGGTGAACGTTATTTAAGTACAGCTTTATTTGAAGTAGGGGAGTAATATGCCTTCTAAAGAAAAGACATACATTCAATCCATTAAAGACAGGGATCCGGCTGCGAGAAATTGGTTACAAATTATCCTTTTGTATCCTGGGGTTCAAGCGTTATTTTGGTATCGAATTGCTCACTTTTTATATAGCATGAAACTTAAATTCATAGCTGAGCTACTCATGTATATCGTACGAAATACATTAAATATTGAAATACATCCTGCAGCTAAAATAGGTAAAAGATTTTTTATTGACCATGGAACGGGTGTTGTCATTGGTGCTACTGCTGAAATCGGTGATGATGTATTAATTTATCATGGTGTCACTTTAGGCGGAACTGGAAAGCATAAAGGGAAAAGACATCCAACTATTGGCGATAACTGTGTTATAGGTACAGGAGCTAAAATATTAGGTCCAATCACAATTGGCAGTGGAAGTAAAATTGGAGCAAATTCAGTGGTATTGAAAGATGTCGCTAAAAATACTACTGTTGTTGGAATTCCAGCGGTTAGTAAAAATAATAATGAAATAGAATTTTATATTTAGACATAGGTTAACACCTATGTCTTTTTGATTTATTTGTTATTTATCCAAGTCATAGCTTAAAACTTTTAAATAAAATGATTGAAATGATAAAACTTTTAATTTATACTAAAACTAAAGGGATTTTCTTTATATAGTTTAATAAAGGAGTATTTAGCAAAATATATATGGGAAATATAATCGCTAGTGATTTTGATAGTCTTACTAAAAGAATGTTTAGGATAGTCGGCCATTCAGGAATAGCTGTTTGGAGCGTAGCATTATGATATTTGATTAATACAGAATCCACAGTAGAAGTTAGTAAATTAAATATGAAGGAGAAGTTATATAATATGAAAGTTACTAATGAAAGTCGTATAGAACAAATCAATGATTTCTGCTCAATTGTCGATAGAAACAAAAATTGTAGGTATCCAATTACAGATAACTTATGAAAGCCGTGGTTATGGCTATGTTGGTTTTGAATATGCTAAAACAGATTACTTATTTGCTAAAAAGGTAATTACTGAAGGGGAAATTTCT
>JARDZP010000065.1 GCA_029240795.1 Haloplasmataceae bacterium
TGCGACGTACCACTATTTTTAAAATATTCTTCATAGTTACATTTCAATACGTCACACCCGTAAGGGTGTAACGTATTGATAGTCCTAGCCTCTATAAGCAACACATTAATTTCAATCCACGCACCCGTGAAGGATGCGACTAAATAGGTTACAAGTAAATGAAGATGGATTTATAAATTTCAATCCACACACCCGTGAAGGATGCGACATACTAACATACTTAACTCGTTAATCGTTTTGTTCATTTCAATCCACGCACCCGTGAAGGATGCGACTTGCTCAAGCGGCAGGACGATGTAATCGTAATGGAATTTAAATCAGATGATACGTCTCATTTTTACCTAAATGCTCCATTCTATTTTCACAATTTTTACCCATAAATAAAACCTCAAACTATCTATATTTAAATCAATTATTTTATATAAAATATTTATACCATGTTTACTAAAATATATCAATAAATATTAGCATATTTTATCACTACAAAATAAAAGGTATAAACAAACAAATTAATGATTTTTTATACCTTTTACAATTCTAAATTACTTAACATATTACATACAAAAGGTCAATAGACCTTATGTTGATGACATTGACATATTTCAGTATTATTTTAATATTTTCACATCTCGATATAACTATCAAAAAAGCGTTCAACAAATTCAACTAATGCATAGATTTGTTCTTTAGTGTATTTATCCTTTTCTTTGCAGACAACTAGCTTTTCCTCATTGTCATTTTTACGATATATGATGGCGATAACATATCCTTCAAATTCAAACAGAGATTCAAATTCGCCTATGATATAAGCATCAATTTCTTGCCCATCACCACTTATTGTACCTGGTATATAACCATAATTTAATGAGTAAATAAAATCAAATTTTGGATGTTTACTACCAAGTGGTCGATCGACAATTATCTTTACATATTGATTTAAATAATCCTTAATATTCATAATACACCTCTTATATACTCCGTTTAAACAAAAACTTTCTTAATTATATAAAAAGAGTATAACTTTTTTTTGTTATACTCCTAACCATTAATGATGATTTTTTAAAAATAAATAATGATAAGCAAGAGGAATAATAATGCTTCCACCAATGATATTACCGATTGTTACAGGTAATAGATTATTAAATAAAATTTGAAAAACGGTAATTTCTCCGCCTAATACTTTAGCCATGGGTATTAAAAACATATTAGCTATACTATGTTCATATCCACTAACCACAAACAATAATACAGGTAACATTGCGGCGATTATTCTGCTGCTTATGGTTTTTCCAGAATATGAAATATACACAGCCAGTGCTACTAAAATATTACATAATATACCTCTGGCTACAGCTTCAATAAAAGTTAAATGTACTTTTTTCTCTGCTAACTCAATGATATATTCTTTTGTATCTGTCGTAATTATATTGCTTAAATACATTAAACCAACAAGAAATAAAGCTCCAATAAAATTTCCGATAAAGACTAAATATAAATTTTTTATCACAATTTTCAAATTATATTGTTTATTGAAATATCCCATTGTGATTAAACAATTACCTGTAAATAAATCTCCACCAGCGATTAATATTAAAACTAACCCAATTGGAAAAACAAATGCTCCTAAAAACTTTCCTAAAAACGCAAATTCTCCAGTTGCTCCACTCGCTAAAACAATGTATCCATAATAGCCAAGTCCAATAAACATTCCAGCTAAGATTGCCGATATAATAACTTGTGAATTCTTCTTTGTAACTTTCGCTAAACCAATTTTACATGTTTCACTTGCGACTTCTTTTGGTGTTAACATAGATAACTCACTCCATTCCGATTTGTCACACATTGATAAAGTATATCTTATAATAACGAGATTTTCAACAAATATTTACATGATTCCTCATGTAAAATTTATGTAAAAACATATACTATTTTTTAATATCATTTATTTCTTTCCATCCATAAAAATATAATAATAGGCACCAAGAATTAAACTACCACCGATAAAATTACCAATCGTAACAGGTAATAAATTATTAAAACAATTTCAAATAAGTAAATATCAGCTAATTTAACTCATGGTAATATAAAAAAGTTTGCGATACTATGTTCATATCCATTAACGACAAATAATAAAACGGGTAACATTGATGCGATAATTTTATCACTTACCTTGTTTACTTCATACGAAATAGTTACTACAATCGCAACTAGAATATTACACAATATTCTTCAAGCAATTGCTTCAATAAATGTTAAATTGGCTTTCATTCCAGCTAGATTAATTATATAATCAACCTAAAAACTTCCCCAAAAACGCCAGTTGAACCACTAAATAAGACAAGGTATCCATAGTAACCAAGACCGATAAAAAGTTTCACAAACAATCTCTTTAGTTGTAAGCATAAAAAAATCCCCCCTTTTAATTTATATTAACATAAATATTATTATATTATAAATAATATAAAAAAAAGGCAAAATTAATTGCCTTTTATAAAAAATCTAATGGATCTTTTGGTTTTTTTCTTATTTTTGTATGTTTCACAAATTCTCTCAAATCTAACTTGATCTCTTTTACTTTTTCATCATATTCAAATACTTCTTTTGATTTTTGGATACTATTTAAATCTTTTGGTGGTAAAACTTGTGAATTAATTTGTTGGTAATAATAGGGTTGATTAATACTTGGATAATTTTCATAACCTATCTTTTTATCAACAGTGACTTTAGGTTGTTCAATTTCTTCATTAAAAGGATAAGGTTTACGTTTTTCTTCATTTATAACTTCTGGTTTTTGTACCTTTTCTAGATAAACTGGTTGTTGATATTGTTGAGTTTGATTTGGTACATTCATTTGTGGATAGACTGGCTGATAGTAACATGGTTGATTATCTGTTTTTACTTTTGGTTGTTCTACAACTGGTGTATCTTTTTTTACATTAATATGTACATTTTCTTTTTCTCTAATAATAGGTTGACTTTCTCCTGTTACTTTTGGTTCTTCTACTTCTAGTTTATCATTTTTATCATTAACTTGTTCACTTTCATTTTGTCTTATAAATGGAGTTTGATTATAATTCATTTGCGGATAGTTAGGTTGTTGATATTGTTGCGGTTGTACATTCATTTGTGGATAGTTAGGTTGCTGGTATTGTTGTGGATATATTGGTTGTTGATATTGTTGTGGATATACTGGTTGCTGATATTGTTGCATATAAGGATAATTTGGGTTATATCCTGGTTGTTGATAATAACCAGGTTGTGGCATATTATACTGATATTGATTTACAGGTTGTTGTGGTATGACGTTTATTTGTGGACCTTCCGCATCATCTTCTAGAATTTCTTCAACTACTTTTTTCTCTACTTTTGCTTCCTTAAAGTCTTCTAATTTAGGATAATATTTCTCAATATCTAAAAAATTATCTTTTAACTGGTCACTCACATCATCAGACAAAATTGGTAATCTAAGCTTCATTCCAGCTACAATATTATCAATATTATTTATATGTCTATTAAGTTTGATTATTTCATCAACTGAAACATTATACTTTCTTGATATGTCCTTTATTTTTTCATTAACTTGCACAATATGAAATTTCACGATATCACCTCATTATATTACTAATAAATTATATGATGTGATGTGATAAAAGTATACTTATTTATTTATTTCAATCTTATAATAAGAATTTAATTTTTGCGCAATATTAACTACATTTTGATAATGATGAGATGCAAATGGTGCATTCGCACTAATAATTTGCGAAAAATCATCATTGTAACTTAGGTTTCCTAATATAATCGTATCTTTCATAACTCTTTGTAAATCCATCGTTAAATAGTTCATTTTTATTGTATGAAAATCAGCATTATTTTCATCTTCATCCCCTTCAATAGAATTTAGTGCTAATAAATGCCAACCAGTACCTTTGATATGATTATTTTTTAAACTCAAAGATACATATAATTCATTACCACTTTGATCATAAACTTCAAAAACACGATTTACTTCATTTACTGATATAAAGTCATAGTAAATTGCACAATTTACTTCATTAAGAACTGCATATAAATTGTAATCATATTCACTATTGTTAAAAACAATTGTCCCTTTTAATAAACCATTTTCCTCAATAAAATGAGCGTATGAATCGCTTTGATCTAATTCATCATGATAATTAATAAATAGTTCTTCGTTATTAATAAATGTAAATGTAAATAAATTATTATTAATTTTATTACTTCCATTTATGATTAATTTATCATTTTCACTAGTACGCTCTATTTCTAATGTTTGATTTATTTCATTATTAGAAATAGTTACTTTAGTACGATCGTTTTCTTTTACGATTAATGTTTTATAATTTTTATGAATAACTGTTTCACCTTCATTTAGTTCACCATTTATTGCGCTGTTTTCAATTGTATTGTTTATATTCCATATTAAATCTTCGATATATCCAAATGCTTTTGTTAACCTATAATATCCTTCTGATACTAAAGTTTCATTTGTTAAACTTGTCTTTTGAAGATTATTACTTATTTGTAGACGATTTTTCAACAATTGATCGACAGAAAAATAGACTTTGACATCATCAATATCTACTTCCTCTTTAACACATCCAGATAATAGGGCTAATATTAAAATACAACTGAAAAATAATGTATATTTTTTCATCTCTTTCACCTCTTGTAATTTAATATTAGTGTACGTAATTTTAAATTTTTAATTTAGTTTTTAATAAATCAAATAATACTTCAAAATAACTATTGGTTTTTTCTAATGGTTTTGCTGCAGACGAATGATTAATAAGTATTATGTAATCAAAATAATCTGTCGTAACCGTTTTTTCATTTTTAATTTTATAATGATCAAATAGCCAAATTAAATTATCTTGATAAGGAGAATTATTTTGATTTAACTTAAACAACATAAATTCTGTTTTTTCAAAATAATCAATACTATTGCTTAAATAATTAGTTATGTCTTTATAACTATAATGTACTAATTTATTAGAATTAAATTCTTGAAGGTAATGACTTTTATTATAGAGAGTTATAATCACAATTGTTTGATCTTTAACATTTGATAATTCATCATGACTTAATAAATAAGCAAGTGATTTAAAATCATCATTGATGATATTTTTAAAACAATGCATGGTGCCAAATTGACCATAAAATTGATCTACTTGGTAAATTTTACTTAAACTTAAATAATTTAAATACATTTTATCTTCTCTTAATTGCCAATTAAATTCAGCGTCATTATATAAAAGATCACGATTTTCTTTATTCACTTTTAAGTGATTGAGTAAATCTAACTCTAATATATTTAAATTAAACAAATATTGATATGAATCAATAGAATGTTCTATATCAATTCCTATTAAAGTAATTTTAGTAGGTAATGTTTTATTGTATTCATATAATTCCTTAAAAAATTGATATTCTTCTAATGACCAAAATGGTGTCCCTTTATAAAATGAAAAAACAATATCAAGTAATTCTTCGTTACCAGTTTGAACATATTCATTGAGTAAAAAACCAGAACTGAATGATATTTCTAATAATAAGAAGTGTACATCTGCATTTTTATTTAAATAGGTAAATAGGTTATACTCAATTTTATAGTTTGCTTTTATTCCATGTATTTCCGAAGCAATAAATGCATGATTATTTAATAAATCTGCACTTAATAAATTAAAATTTGGATGATCAACATCTAAATATTCTAAATTGTTTTTTAAATAATTTATTTCTAACTCACTAATTACAATCGTTTTTTTATTTAATAAAATTGTGATTATAATTAAAACAATGATAATAATACATTTTTTAATTAAACGAAGCATAAAAAAATTCCCTCCATAATAAATTTTATTATAGAAAGAACTTCATTATTTGTCATAATATAGATAATTAATCAATAAACTCGAATTCAAATTTAATGATACGTACAAAATCGCCATCTTTAACGCCCATATCACGTAATGCTTGATCAACACCATATAAGCGAAGCATTTTCGAAAATCTTCTAACCGATTCATGTTGATTGAAATTCGTCATTCTAAATATTCTTTCGATGACATCACCAGTTACAACATAAACACCTAAATCATCACGAGTGATTTCAAATTTAGGTTTTTTATCATCTGGTTCATATAAAACAATGTTATCAAAATCTTCATCTTCATATAAAGAAATAAATTCAGCATCTTCTAAGATGTCAGCAACTTTATACAATAACTCATCTAAGTTTGTTTTTGTATAAGCAGAAATTGCGATGATTTGATGATCATCTTTCATTTGTTCTTTAAATCTCACTAAATTATCTTCAGCTCCTGGTAAATCCATTTTATTAGCGACGATAATTTGTGGACGTTTAAGCAAGTTTAATTTATAACTTTTTAATTCATTATTAATTTTTAGATAATCATCATAGGGATCCCGACCTTCATTACTTGCCATATCGATGACATGAACAATAACCCGAGTCCGTTCAATGTGTTTTAAAAATTGAAGTCCAAGGCCAGCACCCATTGAGGCACCTTCAATAATACCTGGTAAGTCAGCCATTACAAATGATCTTCCATCAGGAACTTGAACAACACCTAAATTAGGTACAAGTGTTGTAAAATGATAAGCAGCGATTTTTGGTCTTGCTGCAGAAACTACCGAAATGATCGTTGATTTTCCAACAGAAGGAAATCCAACTAAACCAACATCAGCTAAAACTTTTAAGATTATTTTGATTTCTCTTTCTTCACCAGGTTCACCTAGTTCAGCAAAATCAGGCGCAACAACTCGTGGAGTAGCGAAATCGGCATTTCCTCTTCCACCTCGACCACCTTTAGCAATCACGGCTTCTTGACCATCACTTGTTAAGTCAGCGATAATTTTACCACTATTTACATCGTAAATAGTACTACCCGCAGGGACTTTAATAATTGTGTCTTCAGCACTTTTACCTTGTTGGGTTTTTGTACGACCATTTTCACCTTTTATGGCTTTAATATGGCGATTGTAACGGAAATCTAATAATGTTAAAAGTCCAGTATCCACTTTAAAGATGACACTTCCACCTCTACCACCATTACCGCCGAATGGTCCACCGTATTCAGCTTTATATTCATGACGCCATGATACGATTCCATTACCACCGTCACCAGCTTTGACTTTTATTTTGACTTCATCAATAAACATTTTTCTCACCTCTAATAGAGAGTTTTTGCTTCATTTATATTATGTACAAATAAGCAAAAAATAAAGCCCTTATTTTAAGGGCTTTAAGAACAATTATTCAGCGCTTGGGTAAACAGATACTTGTTTACGATCCTTACCAAGTCTTTCGAATTTTACGACTCCATTAACTAATGCAAATAAAGTGTCGTCTCCGCCTCTACCTACGTTTGTCCCTGGATGAACTTTAGTTCCACGTTGACGATATATAATTGATCCTGCATTCGCAAATTGACCGTCAGCTTTTTTAGCTCCTAAACGTTTTGATTCTGAATCACGTCCGTTACGAGTAGATCCAACTCCTTTTTTAGAAGCGAATAATTGGATATCTAATAAGAATTTCATAGGTTACACCTCCTATTGATAAGATATTTCTATATATTTAGGATAAGATACTTCAATCATTTTCAATTGAACTATCAAAACTTCACAAATAAATTGTATTTTTTCGTCTTCTGAAATATTTGGAATAACAACAAGTCCTTTTTTAATCGTAATTTGTTTTTCATCATAATCTGTTAATTCTGCTAATGCATTACAAATTCCTGTAATAACTGTTGATATACCGGCACAAACAACATCTCGTCCGCTTTCTTCGCTTAACGCATGTCCTTTAACTTCAATGTGCGTAATAAAATTATTTTGTTTAAAAATGATAACGTTCGTCATAACTCAATTAAGCGTTAATTTTTTCGATTACTAAACGAGTATAAGGTTGACGATGACCTTGTTTTTTACGGTAGTCTTTTTTTGGTTTGTATTTGAAAACGATGATTTTTTTACTCTTACCTTGTTTTTCAACTTTAGCAGTAACAGTTGCACCGTTTATTAATGGAGCTCCAACTTTAGTTGTTTCTCCACCTACTAGTAACACTTCGTCGAATACTACAACATCACCTTCAGTTGCGTCGATTTTTTCAACCCAAACTGTTTGTCCTTCTTCAACACGAAGTTGTTTTCCACCAGTTTTAATTACAGCGTACATGAAACGCACCTCCTTTTAAAATAACTAAGACTCGCCTTGCAGGTACGAATTTCGTTTAAAACCTGTTCGGAGCGGTTGTAGCAACATAGGTGCTAACAACATTAGAATTATATCAAATCTACTTATTGATGTCAATACTTTTTTCTTTCAATAAATAATCTATTACTTCATTTTCTGCTATAAATTTATTTTTCATAAAGAAAATATTATTGAATCCTTTATAAAATGCTGAATAAATCTCTTTTACATTCGTATGCATTTTCGTTTTTAAACGTTCATTAGGATTAAATAATTTATAATATAGAAATTCATAGTAATCATATGCAATATTATTATTGTTTAATAAATTTTTATATAAGAAAAATAATAATATGATAACATAACTATAATTATTTACAAAATAAAAGACTAAAAATAATGTCACTATAATGGATATATGAGTAACTATTTTTAATACAAGCCGAAATGGCATTAAGTATTGTTTAATTGACATTAAAATTTTTGCTCCATCTAATGGAAGTATTGGCAACAAATTCAGGATTAATACATATAAAGAACTATTAATTAATAATTCATTTGCTCCCATTGTTTTCAACACAAAAAACAATAATAAGGAAGATAATGGACCACTACAGTAAATTAATAGTTCTTTATAATTTTTGTCATTTTGACATTTATCAATTGTTAGGATTCCTCCAAGTGGTGAAATTTCAAGTTGAGCAATCTTTTTCTTTAATAATAATGTGGTAATGACATGACCTAGTTCATGAATAATAAGACAAAAATATAGTGTTAAAACTTCATATAAATAACCCGATAGTAACGCTATTAATAAATATACTTGGGTTATGAGTAAGATTTTAACTTTCATCATTAACCACATCAATAACACTTAAGTAAGCATCACCATCTTTGATTGATAAATAATAACTTCCATCTACCATATTTTCAGATATTCTCGCGATTCCTAAATCCTCACCATAACTAATTCGACTATATAAGTTCACTTTTATATCTTCTAAATAACCATAATAAAATTCACGGCCAAACTCATCTTGAACGACGATTGTATCCCCATATACATCATCATAATATTTTTTAATGACAACTCCATTTGTATGAGATTGTATTGTTTCAAACGGACTCGTCGTAATAATTAACCCATTTTCATATTCACTTGAGTTATCGAGTGATATATAACTATTATTAACAGCTAAGTTTCCATCTTTAAATTTCGGAAAAATTGTACCTATATATTTAGTAATAAAATGATCAATTTGTGCAAAGTTTAGATGTTTAAATGTTTCAACATATAATACTTCATATTTATAATTCTTTTTACTGATTAGTAATAACAACAATATAGCTAAACTTATTAATATTCGATTTTTAGTCGCATATAAGAATTTTTTTAGTTTATCATGACCATTCTTTTGATGACCAACAGGGCAAGTTTTTATAGTTAAACCATTTTCTTTATGTTCTTTGTAAAATGTAGACCGATGTTTATTCTTTTTAATAATTTTTTCAATATCTTTATTCATATCACCATCTCCTTATTTATATCAATAAATAATATGAATAAAAATATAACTTTATTCTAAATATAGTTAATTTTCTATTTTTTTCTTCAGTATTTAATTGAATAATATCTCATAAAACTCGTCTTTAGCATAATATTCTTTCCAAGGAGTGTGACCACATTTATTCCTAGACTTATATTATTTAAAAGCTGCTTTTCATTGTAGCTTTTTGATACGTACATGCTACTCTTTTTCAGTATGAGAATTTTAATAGACAAACAACTAACCATTGGTTATAATTTATTTATAACCAATGGTTAGTAACTAAAATGAGAATAGAAAAAGGTGAAATAAATGGTAAATAAACATGATAGTCGTTCAGAAGAAACCAAAAATACGATTTTAAATGTAGCTGGAAAACTATTTTCAAAAAAGGGTTATGAATCGGTTACAATGCGAGAAATCGCAAAAGAAGCAGGATGTTCCCATACAACTATTTATCTTTATTTTAAGGATAAGGAAACATTGCTACACCAATTGACAATGCCTTCCTTACGTGAATTACATCAAACATTACAAGAAATACATATTATGAATTCGATCATTTCAGAAGATAAATTAAAAAGGATCAGTCATGAATATCTACACTTTTGTATGATTAATCGAAATATGTATTCACTTTTAATGAATGCTAAATCTACAAGAGTTGATGAAGAAAGACCTGAACTAGAGATTAATAAGGTCAGGATTGGAATGTTTAATTTACTGAAACAAGTTATACAGGAATGTTTATTGATGCCAAATAACGATTTATTATTAGCCTTTACGCGCACTTTTTATTATAACCTAAATGGAATTATCAGTACCTATTTGGATAATCACGAACCTTTATCAATATTAATGGAACGATTAACACCAACCTTTAATCTTGCTGTTGAAGTTCTTATTTTGGGATTTAGAGAAAAGTTGAAACAGAAGGTGGAAACAAATTGATAGTAGCCTAATTGTAGCTAAATTAAAATCTAATCAATTATTTGTTTGTCATGGAAATCCTGTATATCATCCAGCAAATCAACTGGATGAATACATAGATAACATGACTAAAAAATTAAGAAAAGGATGTGTTATAGTGATTATAATTCAATGGATAATTATATCGATATTTTTTTTGATGGAATTAGCGATGCTTTTTTCATTTTCATATTGGGGATTTCATATTGATAAGGGTTTATTTTTTAAAATAATGGTTGGAATAGGAACCCCACTAATTTTCGCAATCATATGGGGAATTTTCATTGCACCGAAAGCATCTATCCCTGTATCCACACCAATAAGAATTGTGCTTCAGCTTATTTTATTTAGTTGTGCTGTTTTTGCGTTATATGTCTCAGGTAAGAGTAGCCTTGCCGTTATTTTTGGCATAGTTGTTGTTATTGAAATGATTTTAATGTATACACTCGATTTATAAAAACACGAGAAGCCTAATCACAAAGAATGATTAGGCTTCTTTTAATTGAAATAGAATCATCTTATTTATAATTACTGTTTAATAAACTCTTCACAGGTTTATGTACTTTAAACCGATATTGAGTATGTCTCTCTATAGAAGCTAAGATTTCGATTACAAAATAAGAAAAAACGAGGATATAGGACCATTCCCAATAGGTTTCAATAAATAGATAAAAGGTACTTAATGCAGGATGAATCCATTTTATACAAGCAACTGATAAAATAACCCAAAAAAGAGAAAATGTAAAGCAGACTTGTCCGCCTAACTGAAATCTTTGACTTGAATAATCCCAATAGCGCCTGTGGAATAAATCCAAAATTAAGAATCCTGTCATGTACTCAATAATAAGCGGAACAAAGTAACATATTATGAGTACATATACCCAAGATGGACTACCCTGTGTATAGATAACTAAAAGGATGGGGGTAATTCCATACATAGGTTTAAATGGACCGATTATAAAATTATCTTTTAAAAATTTCCTGCGGACAAAATAGCTATGAGTATTTTCTATTAACCAGCCAATAAATGAATACAATGTAAAATAAAAAATAAGTTCAGCCATGCTTTCAATGGCCACTTGGTTTAACATCAAATAACCCCTTTCTAAAACAGAATTATTGATATTATTTCCAAGTTTGGAAAGAATATACATTATATAAAATATTTAAGAACGAATAACAGTAACCTTAATATTAAGAAACTAAAATATAAAGGTCATTGTTTATGAAGAAAGTTACACATCAAAAGCAAGTTTCCTTGATGATAAGTAATTCCCGTTTATAAAAAAGAAAGTGATCATGGATATATTTTTAGTGGTCAACGTATTAAGAGAGGCTACAACATTGGAAGAAAAGTATTCTAATGCAGTATGCATTGGGCGTAATGGATGTAGCGTTACAACTATAAGGATTAATGTGGCATAAATAACATTTTTAACTTATAAAGAATAATATTTATTAAATATTGTATTATATATTTTAGTTAATTTAAGTATGTCAAAAAGAGTGCTCTAAATGAAACACTCTAAAATTAATCTTATTCAATTTCGCTTATATAATAACAGTTTTGTATACAATTAAAAACTCTTGTTGTTTTATTTAAACCACAAGAGTTTATTAATTTACAAGGAATATCTTTTAGTTGTATGATGTATCGATATAATTTAGAATTCTTGTTTTATAAGCCATTGCGTCATTTTATTTTTTCTCTCGAAAAGGCTTTTCTCTTCATATTTTCCAAGAACAATTTCATCAGTAATATTCCCATCTGATAAAAAAATGACACGATCTGCCCTAGCAGCAACATTAGTATCATGTGTAACTAGCATGACTGTGGTTCCTTCTACATTAACCTGATTAATAATATCCATAATTTCCTTTGCTGAGGCTGAATTCAGCGCTCCTGTAGGTTCATCACCAAAGATAATGTCGGGACTGTTTATTAATGCACGGCATATAGCTGCACGCTGAAGCTGTCCACCGGAAACCTTCTTAACATCATGATCGGCTATGTGATCAATACCTGTTCTTTTCATCAGTTCTTCTGCAAATGCATTTACATTTTCCCTGGTATTACTATTTGCCTTAAATCCAGGTAGTACTATATTGTCACGTATTGATAATGTTTTAAGTAAATGTGACTGTTGAAATATAAACCCCATCTTATTAAGTCTAATATTACTCATCTTCTCATCATCAAGATTTGCTAAATCTTCTCCATTAAATATTATTTCACCCTTAGTTACCCTGTCCATACCGCTTATATTATATAAAAGTGTTGATTTACCAGAACCTGAAGGTCCCATAATCGCGACGAATTCTCCTTCATGCACCAATACGTCAATTCCCTTTAAAATCTTTGTCCCATCTAATTCTTTCCATAATCCTTTAGCTTGTATAATTGTCTTCATAAATAATTCTCCTATTCATTAATTAGTGAAATGATGTTATATTCCCTTATCTCTCTAGTACTAATCCACGTCATTCCAATTACTACAGCAAGTAGTATTAACGGTAATATTATAAATGCTATTAATGGATTTATGATAAAGGTTATTCTTGAAATACCTATTCCCATCATATCTAAAGTTACACTTACAATGCTTTCACCAAGTATGTTTGAAATAAATGTTCCTATGAATATTCCAACAATTGAAACCAGTCCGATTTTACAAAGGTACTGTTTTCTCACATCATAATTTGTAAAACCTATTGCCTTCATCGCAGCGATTTGTGCAACATCCTTCGCTAGTCTTAACTTCATAAATAAAACGACTATAAATGCTGCGAGCAATATACCTATTAACACTACTGCGATTGTAGTCACTTGTAACTGTCTTGAAACACCGCCTAATGTTTGGTTAATGAATTCCTCCATTGGTTCTATGTCATAACCTCCACCTAACTTGTCGTTCCATTCTGAGGCTTTTTCTTTCACATCTACATCATCATTAAAATTGACTGTAAATTGATATTTTTTCGCTTCTATTCCTGCAAAGTTGTATATAGACTTTGCTGTGTAACCTCCACTGGTTACATCCTGATAAATTCCGGAAATAATGAAATTCATTTGCAAATCGTTAAATTTTAATATTATACTGTCGCCATTACTTTTGCCTAATGCGTCTGCATTAAGTTTAGAAATAGCAATTTCATTTTCCTCTGAAGGCGCTCTACCATCAATATATTTAAGTTCATTTCCTGCTTTATACCCACTGTCTACGTGAAGATTCATCCATTCATCCTCTGAATTAATTGTCTCAACGCGTACTCTCTTAAATTCTTTAAATTCTTTAATGTCTGTATCTTCATTAAGAAGCTTTTTAATGATTTCATACTTATTATTGAGATTTTCTCCTGACTCTATTTCAATTAATATGTCATTCATAGAACTTCCCATATAGTTTATAAATTCCTTAGATTTCATAGTATTTAAAAGATTCATAGGAACAATCATTATACCCGAAACGATAAACATGACCAAAAATACTAATACAAATCCACTCAAGTTGTGTAGAGTCTCCCACATACTTAGAAGTAAATTAACTGACATCTTCTTTGATTTATAAAGTCCGTCCTTTACTCGCTCCTTTTTGCCAAAACCTTTACCATTTACCAATGCATCAACAACAGTTACTTTCTTAAGTTTCTTAAGAATCTTCCTACAGTAATGGTTAGTTATAACATACACTATCACACATGTTGCTAGAGGAAGACTTATGGTAAAAATTGAAATGGGCTGCTTACCAAATGTGTTACTGATATGATCAGTAAATACGTTTGACAGGATTAAAGCTAGGATATAACCTATGATTATTCCAACAGTGACCATTATTTTATACTTTTTAAG
Source organism: Haloplasmataceae bacterium (assembly GCA_029240795.1). GTDB lineage: Bacteria > Bacillota_I > Bacilli_A > Haloplasmatales > Haloplasmataceae > JARDZP01. The sequence goes on from JARDZP010000065.1 coordinate 14,612, forward strand.
ATACAAGTTTCTTATATCCTTAAATGATAATCCTATGGCTTTCATGGTACCAATTTCGCTGATTTCTTCTTCCAAGGAAGCCATCACTGTGTATTTAATGCACATTAGTGCAACCATCACAAGCAATATACTTACAAGAATTAAAATTAATGCCATTACTATATCCCTAAAAGCACTTAACATAAATATAATTGTATAGGTGACTGCCTGTCCATCTTGAGGAAGACCTTCATTTTGATAAGCTGTTTGGTAATCAGAAGCCATGGACTTGTCCGTAAAATAGACTTCAATGAGGTATTCAATTTCACCTACTTTTCCAAAAAGGTCTTCAAAATCAACGTCGCTTATTAGCATTCTTGTTGAAGATGCAAGTGTGGAATTCATTTGTGCATCATGCACAAAAGCTGTAACTATGAATTCCTTGGTTACGCCATTATTTGTTAACTCAACTGTATCTCCAAGATTTATGTCATAAAAATCCAAAAGAATTACTGGTATACCGATTTCACCTTTATTAACAGTTATTATGTTCCTTTCCTTATCAAGTAAGAAGTCATATTCCTTATTTTGTTTAACAAGTCCTATATCAAGTCTAGACTCTGACAAACTAAACTCACTATCGCCATAAACCTTTAGATCATCTCCATAAACATCAATCATAGAAACGGTTTGCCAGGCTGTAACACCATCATAGTTTGAGTTAAATTCATCGATTGCTTCCTGATAAATATCTCCCTTATGCATTTGGAGAAAATGAGGTGGTTTTGCTGTTTCATACATTCCCGTCATCGATGTCAAAAGCTGCGTTACGACTATCGTTGCAACCACAACTAGACCTGCGGCAAGTGTCATGAACAAAAGTAGTGCCAAATTACCTGCTCTATTTCTTTTAAAATCGTTTTTCAATATTTTTAAATTAATGTTCAAAATTAACCTCCTTAATTGCTTTTATACTCTTCTTATTTCCAAGAACTAATGCAACTATTACCATTAATATTCCTGCAAGGATTATCATTAGTCCAATTCCTCTGCCTTCACCTGTTCCAATTACTTTTCCAATGCTGTCAGCAAGAATGCCATTTTCCTGCATCATTGGTTCAAATATGAAATCTGCAAGTATTCCACAAGTTGCATATGCGAACACATATCCAATCTGAGTGAGAAGACTAATAAGTCCCCAAACTCTTCCTTGTACTTCGTTGGGAATGCGAACCCTAATCAGTACATCAGCACATGTGTTTACGAATGGAAGTGTTGAAAAAAATAAGATGCTTGCTACTAATATGAATGACATTTGAATACTTGTTCCAATTAGTGCTAAAAAGCTTCCGCAGAAGATTAAAGACACTATTAGGATTTTAGAATAATATTTCTTCATATCTAGAATACTGACTGCTACGCTCCCCACTAGCATACCGGTTAAGCTTATTGATTCCATTAAGCCTACTGTTTTAACGTTACCAATTGGTAATACCATGGGAATCATTAATGTTTGGATAAATCCAATAAAAAAGCACATGAAAGCCATTAATATAACAAGATTAAAAACTCCCTTATCCTTAACAATATACAGCATTCCTTCTTTAAATTCTCTAATAAAATTAAATTGATCCTGTCTTGATTTAACCTTTTGTATAGTTTTTCTAACTGAATTAACTGCTAAAACTGATGTCAATATCGTTGCGATATCGATTATCAAAATCAATCTTATATCTGTAATTCCAAGAATAACTCCTGCAATAGCAGGTGATATTAGGTACTTAGCATTACTTGCCATTTGCACAAGTCCGCTAGCTTTAGTATATTCTTCTTCAGTCAGTAAGTCAGTTACTGTTGCCTTATAAGATGGATCAAGAAGTGAAATGAATATTGAATTAATTGTTACACCTACAAATATTGGAATTATGCCCTTATGTCCCATTTGAATACTTATAAGTATGTATAATAAGCCAAGTGCTGAGAAAAGGTCACCACAGATCATCATGAGGCGTCTATCATATCTGTCTGCTAGTATTCCACCAATTGGATTTAGCAAAATGGTTGGAAGGTAAGCGAGCAGTGTAACCATCGATACCCATGCAACACTTCCTGTAAGCTGGTAAACATATACTGAAAGTCCAAAGGCTGTCATTCCACTTCCGATATTTGAAATTAATTGTCCTCCCCATATGGTCAAAAACTTTTTCATTGATTTATTCTCCTAGCATCTTGATTTAAGTACTATGTCCAGTACTGCTTTGCCACGTTCCAAAAAAGCTCATCTTCAACTCCAAGCATTTTCTCAAGTAGTGCCACAAGCGCTCTTAAAGTCAATCTCTGTTCTTCTGGGTTAAGCTCAAAGATTCCATCATCTAAAAGGGTGATTGATGATGTTAAGAATATCTTCATGTACTGTGCTGGATGATCCGATTTGAATATACCCTGACTAATTCCCTCTTCAACAACTTTAACAAGAATTGGAGTAACTCTTGTTACAATTGAGCTTAATGATTTTTGATGCATTAATGCATTTTCCGGTTTATGAAGTTGATCCAAAAATTCATTATCTACTTCGCTTTCTATCTTCATAGAAAGGATTGTATAAAGTATCTTCATAATTGGTGATAGTTCTGGATTAGATGCAACCTTATCTGCCCTTACAATAACTATTTCAGTAACTCTGTCAATAATTGCATCAAGTACTTCTTCCTTAGACTTAAAATAATAATAAAAAGTTCCTTTTGCGATTCCTACTGCATTAAGGATATCATTGACAGTACATCTTTCATAACCCTTGATTGAAAATAATCTTTCTGCAGTATTAAGTATCTCGTTTTTTCTTTCATTGTGTTCTTTACTAATCTTCATACTATTTTGCATCTCTTTTCATAAAATCAAAATAATTTTAGACCGACGGTCGGTCTATATTAAATATATGATATTTTTTTACATTTGTCAACATTTATGATTCCCAATATTCTTATGTTTCAAAAAATATATAGTGCTGTAATATCTTGAAACCGATTTTTTAAATTAAAATTTATATTAAAAAAAGACACATTATCATAAAAGTTATCGTAAATAATATTTAAAATAAAAATCAGATATCTGATGATATCTGATTTTAAATAATTATCCATAGTTAAGAAAGAACCTTTATTATAACCTACAAGAATTTCTTATTCTATACTTATATTTATCCTCTATTAAAGATATTACATTTTATTCTTCACCGTGTAAAGTGCTAGCCTATGCTGGCTTAGATCCATTGGTTCGTCAATCTGGTAATTTTAGGCAACTCTACAAGAATGTCTAAACGTGGCAATAGGTTGCTTAGATGGCTTTAATTTGGTCAGCGTATAATGTTTCACTAAAGTATAACACCTTTAAAGAATATAATGAATAGAAGATATCCCAAGGTAAAAGCCATTAACATGCGTTAGGTCATGTAGCTCACAAATTAGTTAGAGTAATATATTCTCTATTTATTATTTTCAAGCATAATAGCCGTCCACTCCTGCTTAGGGTATAATTATTTCAGGACAGCCCCCATCAGAATACGGATCAGC
>JARDZP010000152.1 GCA_029240795.1 Haloplasmataceae bacterium
GATTGAAGATCCAAGTTTATGGGATGATTTTGTTAATCAAGTAAAAATTGGTATAGAAAATTAAATAGTTTCACTATTAAGTAGATTTAACAAATTTTGTTAAGTCTACTTTTTTTGTTTATTTGACTAAATTTTGTAAAAAATATATAAGAATAGAAATACATACAAAAAATGGAGTTGATAGTATGAACTTTATTAATAGAGTACTTGAGAAGTTTAATATAAAAGACCCAAAAGTTGAAGAAGATACCTATCGAGAAAAGCTGATCTTTAGTGAATTACAAAAGAATATAGAATTTATTGAAACTATGATGGGTGATAGTTTTGACCTTATTAGAAGACAATTTTACTTAGAAGGTAAGACATCAAAGTTAAAAGTTGGGTTTGTTTATTTATCTAGTCTTACTGAGCAGACACTTATAAATGAAACAATCGTCGAAAATATTACTAAAAATTATGCGAATTTGGGGAGAGATTATAAAAATTCAGATGAATTAATTGAAGCATTTAAAAATCAAATTGTTAAATTAACCGAAATAACGATTGATAACAAATTTGGACAATTATTTAATGCTTTATTAAGTGGCGATATCATTTTATTAATGGATCAAGTTGATAAATTTTTCATCATTTCCTCACGTAACTATAAAGAACGTGCTATTTCAACACCTACGGTTGATAATGATGTAAAAGGTCCAAAAGATGCATTTACTGAAAATATTTTAACTAACTTATCCTTAATAAGAAGAAGAATAAAAACTCCCAATTTTTGGATTAAACGATATGTAATTGGTCGAGATTCTAATACTGATGTTTGTGTTTTATATTTGAAGGGTGTAGCTGATGAAAAATTAATTACTGAATTAGAGAACCGTATTGACATAATTAAACCAGAAAATATTATTAGTTCAACATATTTAGAACATTATATTAAGGAAAAACAAATAACAATTTTCCCCCTATTTTACGAAATTGAACGTCCAGATATCGTTGTTGCCAATATCTTTGAAGGTAGAGTTGTTATATTGGTTGATGGAAGTCCCTTCGCAATCATCCTTCCCACTACATTTATTCAACAATTAACAACTGGAGAAGACTTTTATCAAAAAGCAGTCACTGGAACTTATTATCGTATGTTAAGAACATTATGTTTTTACATAGCGATATTTCTTCCCGGTTTATATATTACTTTTGTCACATTTCATTCAGAACTGATTCCCCTTAATTTACTAATCCATATTGCTGGTCAAAGAAATGGTGTGCCTTTTCCCTCTTATATGGAAATATTTTTTATGTCAATCTCATTTGATTTATTAAGAGAAGGAGGAATCAGAATGCCTCAGGCATTTGGATCAGCATTATCCATTGTTGGAGCTCTAATTATCGGACAATCAGCAGTAGAAGCTGGTTTATTTTCACCTATTATTGTAATTATTGTGGCTTTAACATCAATATCAGGTCTTACGATTCCAAGCTATAGTTTAAATTTACTTACTAGTTTTTTAAGGTATATATTTATAATTTTGGCATCTACATTTGGCTTTTACGGATTAACTTTAGGCCTAATTGCATTATACCTTCATATGTGTAGTTTAAGAAGTTTTGGTGTTAGTTATATGGCACCTTTTGCTCCATTTAGTTTGTCAGGACAAAAAGATGCTATATTTAGATTTCCGATTGATAGCATAATGAAAAGAAAGAAAAATATTACAGATAGATTTCCTAAATAAAAGAGGTAAGTTATGAAAAAAATGATTATTTTATTAATTAATGTTATGTTCATTATTGTTTTATGTGGTTGCTTTGGCAAAAGAGATATTGATCAGCTGTCTATAAGTATAGCAATCGGTATTGATAAATCAGATCAAGGATTTGAAATAACTGCGCAAATTGTAAATCCAAATGTATTGGGACGAAGACCTATGTCTCAATCTCCAGTTGTTATAGTACATGAAGAAGGTAAAACTGTATTTGAAGCTATTAGAAAATTATCAGGCATGACGCCTGGTAGACTGTTTTTTTCCCATTTTCAAGCGTTATTATTTGGAGAAGAAATAGCCCGTGAGGGAATAGATCCCTATTTACAGTTTTTTAAAGCTGACCCTGAGACACAACATGTATTTGACGTTTTTATCGTTAAAGGTGATACTGCAAAAAATGCCTTAAGTGTAATAACGACATTAACCCTCATCCCTGCTTTATCTATCGTTCAAAAGGTTCAGTTAAATCAAGATATTTATGGTTCTGTATACGATTCAACAATAAATAAAATTTATAACGATATTAGAGTGACTGGTATTGAACCAGCTGTATCGAGTCTTGAAGTTATAGGAGATGTCAAAAAAGGGTCTAAAACTGATAATACAACTGTTACAGATCCTGATGCTCTTATCGAAACTGCTGAAGTTGCTGTATTTAAGACAGATAAACTAGTAGGTTTTTTAACAAAAGATGAATCACGTGGTTATAATTTCATTGTGGACAATATTAGAAGTACAACCCTTACTCCGACTCTAGAAGATGGGACAAAAATAACCTTTGAAGTTTTTAAAAGTAAAACTAAAATTAAACTTAAATTAGAAAATAATATTCCAAAGTTTACAATCGAAAATGATATTAAAGGAACTATTATCGAAAATATGATAGGAAAGACTAAGGACTCCAAAGCGTTTCATGATGAAATTGCCAAAGCTATATCAAAAGAAGTTGAAAAATTGATATTAGCGAGTATAAGTAAAGCACTAAAAGAGTACAATGCTGATATTTTTGGATTTGGTTTAATTATTCATCGTAAGGAATTAGATTATTGGAAGCAAATCGAAAAGGATTACGATAAAGTACTAAAAGAGATTGTAGTTGACGTAAAAGTTAAAACGATCATAAATAGGATAAGATTATAAAGAGATGGAGGTATTTCCATGGAAAAAGAACAAATAAGCAAATTTCAATTTTTTTCACTCATGCTATCGTATATTATCACAAATGATTTAATGAGAGATGTTTACTTTGATAAACATAAAAATAATACTTGGATATTAGTTATATCAGGAATAGTATTCTCACTGATTATCTTTTATATATATATGTTTATTTATAAAAATTTTCAATATAAAGATTTTAATGAAATAATCAATAAATTATTAGGTAAGTTTTTAACTAAAATTTTATTTATAATATATCCTATTTATTTTATATTTACTGCAGGCGTAACTTTAAGAGATCAAACAGAATTAATACAA
>JARDZP010000153.1 GCA_029240795.1 Haloplasmataceae bacterium
TCGGTATATTAAGGATATGGTTAGGTTGGAGTTGGCTTTCAGCTGGCTGGAGTAAAATAAATTCACCAGCTTGGACTGGAGAGAATGCTGGAAGTGCTATTAAAGGTTTCTTAAATGGAACTCTCGCAAAAGCTGGAGGAGCTTACCCTGAGGTACATGGTTGGTATGCTAGTTTTGTTGAAAATATCGCATTACCTAATTCTAAGGTATTTAGTTATTTAGTAGCTTTCGGAGAATTTTTTGCTGGATTAGCATTAATCATAGGCGCATTTACCCTATTTGCTGCATTAGGTTCTGTATTTATGAGTCTAAATTATTTATATGGCGGAACGTCTAGTTCTAATCCTGAAATGCTAGTAGTCGGAATATTTATTGTCATCTTTTTCTTATCCGCAGGTTATTATGGTTTAGATTTTTATCTTATGCCTTTTATACAAGATAAATATAATAAATTATTATACTTCTTAAAGGATAAAAAGGTATTATCAGATAGTTTTGTTAAAAAAATAGAGTGTCATAATAAACTTCAATCATAAAAATGAAATATAAATGAGCAAAGTCAAAAACTTTGCTCATTTTTGTTTGTTTATTATCTATGATTATTCACTTATATTACGATGTAATTTAATATCTTGTAAATCTAGTACTCTTAATGACTCTATAATATTTCTTTCTTTAGCTAGTGCTGCATACTCATCAACCATTTTATTATCTTTGTGAGTAATTGATACAGCGCCACCGATACAGCCACCGATACAAGCCATCCCTTCGACAAAGTTAAATTGATTTTTTTTGATTTTTAATAATTTTAAAGCTTTTTCTACTTCTTGAATTCCATTACAAGCGATTGGCTTAAATTCAAAATCAGTAATCCCTTTTTCTTTTAGAACTTGGATAATCGCATCTTTAACTCCACCTGAACGAGCAAATAATCTTCCAAAATGAGAAGCATTATCTAGTACATCATCATTACATTCATTAATATCAATACCATTAGCATCAAGTATAGCTTCTAGTTCTTCAAATGTTAAAACATAATCGGTTGAGCCTTTTAAGTCTTTTTCATTTTTTTCAGCTTTTTTAGATGTACATGGACCGATAAAAACTACAGTAGAATCCTTATCAGTTTTTTTAATTAAACGAGATACCGCAATCATCGGAGATACTGTCGTAGAAATATATTTAGATAAATCAGGATAATTTTTTTTAACATAAGTTACAAAAGATGGACAGCATGAAGTCATAAGACAGGGTTCGTTTCCTTCAATAACTCTTTCAACATATTCTTCTGTTTCGTAATAACTTACTATATCTGCACCAAGTGCTGCTTCAATTACGTCTTTAAATCCTAATTTTTTAATCGCATTTACAACTTTTCCGATTCTTATATTATATTGACTAGCAATTGAAGGAGCAATAACGGCATAAACATTTTTATTATTTACTTTTGCTTCTTCTATCGCATCAATAACTGGTACAATTTCGCTTCGGTCTGTAACTGCACCAAATGGACATTGATAGACACAAGCTCCACAATTCGTACACTTATCTCTATTTATATTAACAATATTGTCTTCACCAATTACGATTGCTTTACTTGAACAAGCTTTCATACAAGGACGCATAACGTCTGATATAGCGTTATAAGGACAAACATCTTTACATCTTCCACAACTTACACATTTACTATAATCGATGATTGATTTTCCATTAATCACTTGAATAGCATCACGATTACATGCTTGTACACATTTATGGGCTAAACAACCTCGACATGCTTCTGTGACTTTATATCTAATGGCTGGACATTCATCACAAGCAATATCAATAATTTCAATAATATTGTTGCTTTCATCAATAGGTTCAACAGCTAAATTAATTCTTTCAGATATAATTTCTCTCTCTTTATAAACACAACACCGATAAAGCGGCTTATTTCCAGGTATTATAACTTTAGGTAATTTATGTCTATTTTTATCAAAATCCTTATTTAATATGGATTTTGTTATTTCTTTGATAACTTGGTACCGTATATATTGTACTTGACTTTCATATCTTCTCATCTGCTTACTCCTTAATAATACTGTACTTCGACGATTTTTCCGAGATCTTTCAAAACTTTTATTAATTCTTCTAAAATATTTAATTTAATACTTAATTCCTGTGGAAAATCAGGATTTTGATGTGCGGGATTAATTGCTTTACCGATTAACATTTTAATATGTGTACAATCATTATACAACATTCTAGTCAATTTTGAAGCACCATCTTCTAAAAATAAAAATCTTAATTCTTGAAAATCTCTGATTTTCTTTAACTTTTCAACAGTTCCTTTTATTGTCAACACACCTTCAGTAACTAAATCAATACCATTTATATTCGCGATAGGTGGAATTTTTGGATCAATAATATTAAAACTTGTGTGTAACTCTTCATTAGTTTCTCTAGCAACAATATTCGCTGCAGTGCCGCCACAAACTAGCTTTTTCCCTTTTGAATGGATTAGTTCTTTTACAACTTTACAATCAAATTCTTTATTGATTGGTGGACCCGAGAATAATACTAAGTCTTTTTCTACTGCCGCTTTTAAAGTAACAACAGTAACATCATCACCTGGTGTTCCTTGATATAAATCATCAACTTCTTTAAGGAGTAAGTTCGTTATTGATAAAGCTGAAATAGTATCATCCACAATACTCTCTAGATAGTCAGCAACTTGTAACCATCCCCACCCTAAATTTAATTTGTGTCCGACACCAGCATGAACAACACCATCACTAACAAAAATAAGTGCATCTCCCTTTATTAACTTAAATTCACTTTCTTTTATCTTTCGTTCATTGATGATCCGTTCACTACTAGTTAGAGGTTTAATTTTACCATCGTGGATATAAAACATACTAGGATTGTCAAATTCAACGACATATACATAGCCATTTTTATCTATTTTGACAATTGTAAATGTTGAATACGCTAATTTTCGGATATTACATACTGGTAAAGTATGAATAATCGTATCAACAACTTCTTCAATTGGTAAACCTTCCTTAAGCATGGTAATAGCTATTTTAGCAGTTAATGTAGCTAAAATATTGGCTTTCACGCCACTTCCTAAGCCATCTGATAAAACAGCAATTGTAGACTTCTCTCCTCGATAAAACTCTACAGTGTCTCCACAAAGTTCCTCACCAGTTTTGTTTAAGTAACCTGATGCATAATCTA
>JARDZP010000154.1 GCA_029240795.1 Haloplasmataceae bacterium
AGGTGTGATATTCGATTTAGATGGTGTTATTGTTAGTACAGACTATTTACACTATAAAGCATGGAAACAGATATCAGATCAAGAAAATATCTATTTTGACGAAGAAATAAACCACCGTTTAAGAGGAGTATCAAGAATGCAATCATTAGAAATCATTCTTGAAAGGGCAAATAAAATTTATACAGAATCAGAAAAAAATCAATTAGCTGAATCAAAAAACGCTTTTTATGTTGAGTTATTAAGAAGTTTATCTCCTGATCATATATTATCAAATGTGAAAGAATTACTGGCTTATTTAAAGACAAAGGAAATAAAAACAGCCATTGGATCATCAAGTAAAAACTCGAAAATTATTTTAAAACAAGTTGGCTTATTAAATGCTTTTGATGCCATCGCTGATGGTAATGATATCACTCGAAGTAAACCAAACCCTGATGTCTTTTTAATTGCCGCAAAAAAAATAGGATTAGATCCTAAAGTATGTGCAGTTATAGAAGATGCTGAAGCTGGCATAATAGCCGCAAAACGCGCTAATATGTTTGCGATAGCTATTGGTGCAGCTATAAATAGTAAAGAAGCAGATGTTAGAATAAATGATTTAATTGAAATAAAAAATTTAGTTTTATAAATAACAATTAACAATAATTTAAATGATTATAACTTTTGCTCAGTTTACCTTTATACCCAAATCCACTGAAGGTGGTAAAAGAGACCGAGGAACAGAACAAGCAGCTGTTTCTCGGTCTCTAAATAAAAAAGGACATCCAAAATATGTTAAAATGGAAGTTATTGAAAATGTATACTTTAGTTTATTTCGCAAAGTGAATCATTGGACCAAAATCAAAATTCATAGTGACGGGTATCGTTCATAAAAATCTTTGTTAAAGAAGATTATGCACTCAATTCTATCGTTTTTGATCCTGCAAAGAATCCAGATCATCTTAATGGGTTACATACAATCTTATCTAAATGAATTTTATTATAGTTTTGAAGTTAGATTTTAAGACTGTTCCTTTGTTTTACGTGTTGATGTTTTCTTTTTGTTGCTTTTATTCACATTTACTTTTGTTTGAAGTTCATCTTCAAGTTTTTGTTTAATCAGCGCCTTTTCAGCTGCAACTTCATCTTTGTTGCGTTTTACATCGGCGGCTACCATTTCTTCAAGAATTGGATCACTTAGATTAAGGAAATTATCAAAAGCATCAGGATACGTAAATTTCTTGTCACCCTTTTCAACAAAATTAATTATAATCATATTCCCATTAATCTCTTTCACAGTACCTATTCCGAACACTTTGTGTTTAAGATTCGCGTTTAGTATTTGTTTATTCGCTTCCACAAGTATCACTCTCTTTCTATAATAAGCATTTTTATCAGTTTGTTTTCTTATAGCTTTTACTTTTAAAAATAAGCTTAACTGTAATGTTTAAGTATAATAGAACTACTAGATATATATTAATTATACAATATTATTGATGCTTAATGTAAGAAAAATTTAAAGTTATTTCATTTGTGATAAATTAATCCACAAACATGGGTAATATAATAAAAAAATCTTAGTAAAGATAAATAAATATTTAAAGTGTAGAACTTGAAATAACCCATAAATATATAAGTGCATCAACTATTCTTTTAAAGGGACACGATATTCAAATGGAAGTTAAAGAAAATAATTGTGAATCTTGTGTCGATTTATGTGATGACAAAGTAATTTGTCGTATTTGGGTATAACTTGGAAAAGAATACACTCTGCTCCTCCTAAAGTTATGACTAAAAGGTATTTATGGAGATAAAAAAACAGTTAAAACGAATTTATCTTACCTAACAATTTTAGAATGCGATGAATAAAAAAATGAGTTATTTTTATGTATTTGAAAAAACTTCTAATATCCTAGTTGACAAAAAATTAACTTTACTTATAATAATATATTATAATTTAATTTTTTAGCTATTTTATCAATTATAGTTACCTTTACTAAGGGCAATTGAATATATTGAAGAGAATTTGACTTATGATACTGATTATATGATTGTGCAAAAGCCGCTACGTACTCAACTTATCATTTTTTGCGTGTCTTCAAAAACTCCTGATGTTTACATTCGAAAAAGACGGTTTTCTGAAATCGTCCAAAAAAAAGCTGAAATAAAACAGGAATTTTGCAAATTGCAATACCATTTTGCACATATAAGTATTTACTACACCAAAAACAAATCTTTCAATTTTGTCATCATGATACAAAAGACTTGATTTGAAACCTTTATACCGATTAGGAAAAGGAGAGTTGAAATATGAAAAAATTAATTGTTAGTTTTGATGGGATTTATGATGATACTGGATACTTATTTTCTTTTGCTAAATGCTTATCTGCTGCAGTAAAAAATAGCCCTTATGCTGATCTTTTTGAAGATATTATCGCAACAAGTGGTTTTGCTTTTCGTATGTGGGTAGATGGAAATAGTCTTTGTCCAAGTGCAACAAGCATCTGGTCTTTTGATAGCCAAAAGAATTGGGTTGAAAATGGTGGTCTATTATGTGATTACGTCGGAAGATATTGGGGACAAGATGAAATTGAGCAAGAACGTAGACTACAGGCAATTGATATCATAAAAAAATCAATTGATAATGGTATAGCTGCTATAGTTTGGGATATAAGCGGCTGTGAGTGGGGTCTTATTACAGGATATGAAGAAGAACAAAAGAAACTGTTTACCTTAAAAGCAAACTGCGAAGAAAGTGAAATAACCTATGATTTACTTGGTAAAATGGAGATTCCTATATTATCAGTTCTCACCATTACAGGTAGAAGTAATAAATCACAAGATCAAATAATAGAAGAGACAATAAAACTAGCGAAATCGCATTACAAAGGTGAGGAATGGTGCGAAAATGCTAAAGGACTTGACGCCTATCCTGCGCTTATAGGATTTATTGAGGAAAAATTTACACAAGAATGTTCCTGTAGTTTGGACTATTATCTTGGAACATATGGCGGATTAAAGTATTATGCTTGGAAATTTTTTGAAAAATATGATTATCTTGAACTGAGTGAACTTTATAAAAGAATATACCAAGCATGGAAATCAGCATTTGACATTAAACAAACTAAAGATATAATAGAAAATGAGGTTAAAAATGGAATTATAATCCTGATTTCTAATGCATATGAATTAGAGAAAAAGGCATTTGAGTTAATGAAGTCAAAGTTTAATTAACCATCACCAATTAAAGTTACAGTAACTATATGATGCTTCTTTACAATTTGTGAAAAATTAAAAGGACATTATTAATATCGATTGGTTTAAGAGATTCTGAAATTGAAACAAAGAACATTTCAATTATTTAGAGATAAATCTTTAATAAAACTCTATCTTTAAAAAAGACAAAAGAAGAAATAAATGTAATAACAATGAGGTTTTTGGATGAATCTTAATGTAAAAAAAGAAACATGTATATAAACAAGTGCAAGAAACTAATTTAGTTCAAATAAAAAGTTTTGATCGTTTTATTAATATTCAAAAAGTATTAATATCATGTTTTGAAACGCACTCGGAAATTAATCTATTTAGTTTATCAAATTATGAGTTAAATGAACCTAATGATTAAAAAGTCCAAATATGATTAGTCTATTAAATCAAGGCGATATATTCATTGATTTAATAATTGGTACAGATTTAGGTTATAATGATTCAATTACAATTAAGACAAAAGATTGTATTGATGATAAACTATATAATTTAACTAAGGATTTTAGCAATAAGGTTAAAAAGTATGAAGAAGAAAATAGTGATATCAAACAGTTGAGGATTTTATTATTTACTTTAATAAATTATTTAATGTAAGTGAATATAATTTAAAGTAATACATTTTCAAGAACATTAGAGGTTCAATTTAATGTACAAAAATTTACTAATAATAAAAAGTGGTTGTAAAACGTAATGAAATAAAAATTATTACATACGCCAATATGGAGAATAATTATGAAAAGAAATCTCATTTATGTTTTGACATCTAATATCATTAATGTGTCAATAGGTATAGCAATAGGATTTGTTCTTCCTAACTTATTAACTGTTGATGGATTTGGCTATTATCAATTATTTATATTTTATAGTGGGTATGTAGGTTTTTTTCATTTCGGATTTATTGATGGGATTTATTTAAAATATGGAGGTTACAATTACGAAGATATAAATATAGAAACTTTTAGAAAATATATCTTTTATCTATTTTTTCAACAAAGTATTATTTCTATTTTATTTATTATTATGAGTTATTTATTTTTTAGTGGTGATAGACAGGGTATTTTTGTATTAGTTTCTATTAACCTATTTATACTTAATATCATTACTTACTTTAGTTTTTTAAGTCAAATTTTTAAAAATTTTAGATTAATTTCTTACTTATCTATACTAATAAAAACTCTTAATTTTATAGTTATTTACATCTTTATAATCTTTAAATTAGATAATTATCACTTAATGAATATCGCAATAACGCTTTTGAATGTAATTTCATTAGTTATTTTGATTTATTATTATCGTAAAATAACTTTTGGTAAAAGGGAATCTATTATTCAACAAAATAACGATATTAAAGAAATATATATAATGGGCTTCCCTCTTATGATAGGTAATTTTATTGGAATCTTAGTTGTGGGAATTGATGCATTCATCGTTGATAACCTATTTGGAATAGATGATTTTTCGACCTATTCATTTGCGATTTCTGTGACTTCTTTATTATTAATCTTCGTTGGTTCTGTTTCAAGTGTTTTATATCCCTATTTATCTAGAATTAATAAAGATAAGTACAAGGAATTTTATAGTAAACTTGCTAATTTATCAGTTATCTTTTGTTCTTTGGGTCTAGCAACCTATTTTATTTTAATAGTAATAGTTAAAGCTTATTTACCTAAATATGTAGATTCAATTATGATTTTCGCCTTTTTAATTCCGGCAATTGTATTAAGAAGTTTTATAAGTTTGGTAACAACGAACTATTATAGAATCTTAAAGTTACAAAAAAAATATTTAGTTAATAATATTCTAGCATTAATGGCTTCTATAATTGTATTTACTGTTGTTTTACTAATAAATAAATCGATCGAAGCTGTAGCGTTAGGCTATTTAATTTCACATTTTCTGTGGTTTTTATATTCAGACTTTTATTTTAGTAAGATCAATAGTTTAAAATTTCTTAAACGTTTTTTCTATCTTATCATCATCTTTTCATCCTATTTTATTGTCATAAGATTTAATTTCGTTATAGGAATTACTTTATTTTTATTATCATATT
>JARDZP010000066.1 GCA_029240795.1 Haloplasmataceae bacterium
AGGATTTTTTAAGTTGTTTACATTGATAACCTGCTCTAGTCCTTTTTTGATATTATGAATTGTTTCAGTTATATCCACTGTATCAATACTTGATGGACCCGTTTTTGCGATTCCTAGTATCTCTTTTTTTTCATTTAAAACACATACACGTGTATTGGTGCCTCCACCATCTACGCCAACAAAAAACATTCTAACACTCCTCTTTTTTCATATATTTCTTCAAATATTTTGTAACAACTTTATAACCATATGCATTACTTTATTTTCACTTGAAATAGGATATGCAGATTATAAAATTATTTTCGTTTTTGGACATTTTATTAAAATTGTATCAACAATTTTTTCAGTACTTGATTTCAATTTAACAAGATCATTCGTTCCAATTAATAATACTACAATCTTAGAATTCAAGTCAATTACACTTTCTTTGGATATTTTTATATGAGATTATTAAAATAAGCATGTTAATTTATATAACATGCTTTATCATTTTGATCCTATTTTCCGAACGATAGTCTATTAAGATAGTATCTATTTTGCTAATTTCATATTTCTTGTTCTAATATCAAAGATTACTGCGGCAATTAAAACAATACCACGGATGATGTATTGAAAACTGACACCAATTCCAATTAAATTCATCCCATTAGTTAACGATGCCATTACTAATGCTCCGATAATTGAACCCGTAACCTTACCAACACCACCTGCAGCACTTACACCACCGATATAAGCTGCGGCTACCGCATCTAGTTCAAAACCAGCTCCTGCGTTTGGACCGGCTGAGTTTAATCTTGCTGTGAATAAAATACCCGATATTGCTGATAACAGCCCCATACTACCGAAAACAATTGTTGTTATAAATTTTACATTTATTCCAGATAATTTTGCAGCTTCTGGATTTCCTCCTACTGCATAGATATGACGACCTAGAACTGTTTTATTCATAATAAAGTGGTAAATAAACACTACAGCTAGTACAATTAATAATGTCCATGAAAAGCCTCTATGACTAGCTAATAAGAAAGTAATATATAATATCGCAATTGATATAACTAGTATCTTCATGATAAATAACTTCAGTGGTAATACTTCAAAATTATAATCTATTTTATTTTTACGATTTTTAATTTCCATAACAGCAAAGAATAGTATTCCCACTAAGCCCAATAATAATGTTGATAAATGCATCCCCGATATAACACGAATTGATGGGATGTAACCCGATCCAATTAATGCAAAAAAATCACTTCTTGGTATTAAAGTTTGACTTAATGTAACCTGTAACAATCCACCACGGAAAATCAGCATACCTGCTAATGTCACCACGAAAGAAGGAATACCAATTCTCGCTATTAATGAACCATTCATTAAACCCACAAAAATTCCAATTATTACTACAATAAATAAGACTATTAATACAGGTATGTTTGTTTCTATTAATAATAAGGCAGTCACTGCACCTAAAAATCCCGATAGATATCCAACAGATAAATCAATATGCCTTATAATAATAACTAAGGTCATACCAACAGCAAGCACAGCGATATATCCAGTTTGTAAAAATAAGTTATTTATATTTTGCGCAGACATAAATAGCCCATTTGAAGTGATCGAAAACGTTAACCATATCACTATTAAAGCAATATACATCCCATACTCTCTGACATTTTTTCTAATAATGTTCATTTTAATGACCTCCAATCGTCGCTAATTCCATAATTTTTTCTTGATTTGCTTCTTTTATTGCCAATTCTCCGGTAATCTTACCTTCACTCATAACATACACTCTGTCGCTCATTCCTAATATTTCCGATAATTCAGAAGAAATCATGATAATACTCATCCCTTGTTTTACTAATTCATTCATAATTGTATATATTTCAAATTTCGCCCCAACGTCAATTCCTCTAGTGGGTTCATCTAATATTAATACGTTTGGATTAGTAAATAACCATTTACTTAAAGATACCTTTTGTTGATTTCCTCCACTTAAGTTTCCAACAATTTGTTCAATAGATGGTGTTTTTATTTTTAAAGCATTTCGAAATTTTTCAGCATTTATTATTTCAACACTCTTATTTAATACCCCATATTTAGAAATTTTTTTTAAGTTCGCAATTGAAATATTTTCTATAATATCATTTATTAAAATTAATCCATTACCTTTGCGATCTTCAGATACATAAGCGATACCTGACTTTATCGCATGATAAGGCGTCTTTAGCAATACTTCATTACCTTCAATAAATGTTTCACCACTTATTTTATAGTCGGTAGAGTTACCAAATATACTTAATGCAAATTCTGTTCTTCCTGAACCCATAAGTCCTGAAATTCCAATAATTTCACCTTTTCTGACATTTAAATTAATGTCTTTTAAGACATGGCGGTTTGTTTTATCAAATGCGTTCCAGTTTTTTACTTCAAGATTAACTTCACCAATATCAACACTTTTCCTTTTTGGATAGATATCAGCTATTTCTCGACCAACCATATTTTTAATAATCATACTTTCTGTGACATTCGTTCCCTTACAATCAAGAGAACATATAGTTTGACCATCACGTAATACTGTTATGGTATCTGCGATAGCTAGAACTTCTTTTAATTTATGACTTATCATGATTGATGTTACACCTTGATTTTTTAATTCTATTAATAAATTTAATAAATTTTCACTGTCACCTTCATTAAGTGCAGCTGTAGGTTCATCTAAAATTAATAATTTAACATTTTTACTTAAGGCCTTTGTTATTTCAACTAATTGTTGTTTTCCGATCCCTAATTCTTTTACTTTTACATCTGGATTAATATTTAATTTTACCTTTAGTAATTCAGCTTTAGCTCTAATAACTGTTTCATTCCAATCAACAGTTTTTAAAAAACCACTTTTTATTTCATGACCTAAGAAAATATTTTCATAAATTGATAATTCGGGTACTAGTGCTAATTCTTGGTAAATAATCGCAATTCCAACATTTTCACTATCACTGATATTACTAAAATTCATTATTTCTCCATTAAAGATTATTTCTCCACTATAAGAACCATATGGATAAACACCACTTAGTACCTTCATTAATGTTGATTTTCCCGCTCCATTTTCACCTACTAGACAATGGATTTCACCTTGTTTAACTTGAATATTAACATTATTCAAAGCTATAACACCAGGAAATTCTTTTATAATATTCTTCATTTCTAATAATACATTTGCCATGATAGCACCTCCTTAGTTTTAATAAGATAGATAGTGATAGTATAAACTATCACTATCTATCTCACTATAATTATTTTTATTCAATGCCTGTAAAATCTGTAGATAGATAATACCCAGAGTCTATTAAGATTGATTTTACAGAATCTTGTTTTATAACTTGAACTTCAACTTTTACTGACGCTACGTCTTTATTACCATTATTATAAGTTCCATTAGTAGTAATAGCTTTATTTTCTATTAATTTAGTAGCCATATCGATTGCTCCTGTAACTAAGTTACGCACATCTTTGAATACAGTCATACTTTGTTTTCCATCAATAATATATTGAATAGAAGCTTTTTCAGCATCTTGACCAGTTACAAAATAAGTTGAAATATTAGTATCAGATGCAAATACGTCTGCGATGGAGCGGGCTGTACCGTCATTTGGTGCTAAAATATAAGTTGTGCTTCCACCATTATAACCAGTTAAATTTGCTTCAGCTAAGTTTTTAGCTGTATTAAAATCCCAGTTAGTTGTTATTTTACCTACTACTTCAGATAATTCAGCTCTTGTTAAGCTATCTTTAGTTAAATCTGTTGAGCCATTATAGTTTTGTACTTCGAAAGCGCCATTTTTGATATAGGGTTTTAACACTTCTAAGGCACCTTCAAAGAATATGAATGCATTATTATCAGTTGCTGCACCAGCATATAAAAATAATGGTAAGTTAGCATTTTCTACTAATGCATCGCCAGCTTGTTCAACCAGATATTCTGCTTGAGCAGCACCTACTGATTTACTATCAAATGTGATATAGTAATCAACATCATCTGTACCGGTAATTAAACGGTCATAAGCGATAACTTTTATACCTGCTTCTTTAGCCATTTCAATTGCAGAAGCAGCTGCTCCACCGTCATGAGCTGTAATAATTAAGACTTTAATTCCTTTTGTAATTAATGCTTCAACATTTTGTCTTTCTTTTGCTGAATCACCTTGACTGAATAAGATTTCTACAGAGTAACCTGTATCTTTTAGAGCTTCCTTGAACCTAGTTTCATCTTGAACCCATCTTGGTTCTTCTTTTGTTGGTAATACAATACCAATGTCGACCTTTTCGGTTTTTCCACAAGCTGCTAGAATAGAGATTACAAACATAACTAAGAAAATAGAAAATAACTTTTTCATATGATTTCTCCTATATTTTTATTTATTAATAAACAAAACAAAAGGCATGAATAATTAAATAACAAGAAATAATTCTTATTATTAATCACTCATGCCTAATTTAATAGTCACACGTTTTTGTTTATTAAATTTACATTTTAATAATATCATATAAAAAAAACGTTTTCAAGTGTTTTTTAAATTTTTTTAATTGACACTTACTCCCAATTACAAGCTTCATCAAATTCAAATAAGAATTGTCCTCGTTTTATATTTTTCACACTGAACTTATTAAAATTAAAATCCGCATTTGTAAAAATGATAGGAGTAACTAAACTTAGATTATTACTACGTATAACTTTTAAGTCAACTTTCATTAATAATTGTCCTAAGTTAATTTGATCTCCAACATTAACTAAAATATGAAACCCCTCACCATTAAGATTAACAGTATCCAGTCCTAAATGAATTAAAATCTCAATTCCATTTTCAGACTTTATTCCTATCGCGTGTTTAGTAGGATAGATAAATGCTACCATCCCATCAACAGGTGATACTAATAGTCCACTATTAGGTATGATTGCAAACCCATCTCCCATTATTTTGTTAGAAAAAATAACATCTGGAACAGCTTTTAAAGATATTAATTTACCACTTAACGGAGAAACAAAAGGATAATTTTTAGTTTTTATTAGCACCTCATCTTTAACCTTTGATAAGAATTGATTAATATCAGTTTTAATCTGATCCGAAGTTGGACCAAAGATTGCTTGAATATTATTACCTATAAATAAAATTCCAGTAGCCCCAAGTCTCTCTAACTGTTTTTTATGTACCTGATTTATATCAAACACTTGGATTCTTAAACGAGTAATACATGAATCAATTACTTTTATATTATTTGGTCCACCAAGAAATTCAACAATCTTTACAGCAAGACTGTTTTGATCTTGATTTAAAACAATTCTTTCTTCACTTTCATCACTACGTCCTGGTGTTTTAAGATTAAAATACCTAATAAAAAAACGAAATAAGAAGTAATAAATGATTGAAAATCCGATACCTACTACTATTACTAAATACCATCTTGTTCGATTTTGTAAAACACCAAATAAAAGAAAGTCAATTAATCCACCCGAGAAGGTTAAACCAATTTTAACATTTAATAAATGCATGATCATAAATGAAAAACCTGCCAGTATCGTATGAATTATGAATAACAAGGGTGAAACAAAGAGAAATGAAAATTCGATTGGTTCAGTAATTCCTGTTAAAAAAGAGGTAAGGGCACCTGTTAACATGATGCCTCCAACATGCTTCTTATACTTTGGTTTAGCTTCATGGTAAATAGCTAAAGCGGCAGCAGGTAGACCAAACATCATGATTGGAAACTTACCTGTCATAAAAGTTCCAGCAGTTAGTTCAACATTATCAACCAATTGAGCAAAAAAGATTCTTTGATCACCATGAATAACTTGCCCTTCTAAATTTATATATTCACCAAATTCATACCAAAACGGTGAATAGAAAATATGGTGAAGACCAAATGGGATTAATCCTCTTTGAATAACACCAAATACAAATGCCGCTAATGTTAAATTTGACTGAATAATAAAGTTAGAGAATATGTTTAAACCATCTTGAATGGGTGTCCAAATAATTGTCATTAATAGTCCTAATAAAATACTAAATGCTCCGGTAATAATCGGAACAAAACGTTTACCAGCAAAAAATGATAAAAATTGTGGTAATTTCATATTATAAAATTTGTTGTATAATGTTGCTGCCAATACTCCTACTATAACTCCGCCAAATACACCAGTTTGCATTGTCGGAATTCCTAAAAATAAAGTATATCTGGGATCATTATTATTAATAACTGTTTGAATTGTTAACCCCAAGAAAGCAGAAGTGGTTTGATTCATAATCAATGAACCTACTATTGCAGAAAGTGCCGCTACTCCACTACCGTTTGTTAATCCAACAGCTACTCCAACTGCAAATAATAATGGTAAATTATCAAAAATGATTTTCCCCGCTTGTTTCATTATTTCAGCGATTAACTGAATAATTTCATTTTCTAGAAAAGGGAGGAAAGAAACAAATTGATCGGTTTGTATAGCAATACCTAATCCTAACAAAATACCGGCACCAGGTAAAATAGCGACTGGAAGCATCAATGCTTTTCCGATTTCTTGTAAAATTCCAAAGATTTTTTTAATCATATAATCACCTAATTATTTATTTTAAAACGACTTAAATGAATTGCGATATAACCTATTTCACTCTCAGGCACTTGTTTTTTTAATTGTCGTTCGATGATCAGTGCCATACTTCTAGCTAATGAGATTTCATACGCAAATTCATGCTTAATTTTATCCATTATTACATTTTCAACGGGTTGATCATTAATAACTCTTAAAAATATCCCATGTAAATGAATGACAAAACGTGAATACGAATAACTATTTTCATTTATTTTGGTCTTTATTTTACTTTCTAAAAAGAAAGTTAAATCTTTAATTAATTTAGTAAAAGATAAAGCTTGGCTACGACTATTATTTTTTCTTCCCCCACAAAAATGTAGGGCAATGAATCCTATTTCTGCTTCTGGAATAAGCATATTTAATTGATCAATCATAATATTTACTGCTTTTTCAGCTAAGGCATATTCGTGGGGATATAATAATTTTGTTTCAAGTAAGAAGGGATTTACAATTTCTATTCCTTCATTTAACCTTTTTATAGCATAATTTATATGATCAATTAATCCTAAATGGATATTTTCACTAAATTCTTCTTTTAATTCTTTTTGTGCCAAAGTTATAATTTGTTCTGTTAATTCAATGATTATAGGATTTATTTGATCGATAAAATATAATTGTTCTTGTTCATTTAATTTATTTAGTGATATAAATTTTTCTTCAATGATATTTTGATTACTTATAACATCACCAGTTTTTTTTCCAAATCCAATTCCTTTACCTAGTAAAATTAATTTTATTCCAATGTCATCTACTAATACTACGTTATTACTAAGTATCTTTTCAATTAGGTATTCTTTTATTTTAATCACCTCTTTAACTTAGTAACCTAAATAGATTACTACACTATCGATGTAAGCCAATATCTTTTTAAATTCTTTAAAAAACTTAAAAATTAAAGCTTTTTACATTTTATTAATGTAATACGATAAAATAAAGCAAAAAATGAATATAATACACCACTTAATGATGCAAAAATGATGATCCAATTAATAATCAAAAATGAAATTCTATATTCTTCGGGATGAAACATGAATAAAGATTTAATATGATCAGTTAGCATATTCAACGCTATTAAAAGATTTATGATCATAATCACAAGTGAAATGTTCCCTTTATATAGTTTTATAAAAAAGATTATATTTATTATGAGATAGATTAAAACAAATACCAAAGTAGATCCTACAATAACGACCCAAAACCAGGAAAATACATATAATAATGTCCCTAATTGGCTTTGTTCATTATTTAAATTGAATAAAGATTCCATTAACTCTTCATTAGTTGAAAAAAATAAAATCATAATTAATGAAATAGCTAATAATAAACTTATTACTGAATAAATTGTGAGATGAACCCATCCAAATAACTTTGTTAATTTACATATCATTTTATCCCTCCGATTAATTATAAATAGCCGTATATATAATATCCTACTAAGAAAGTAACAATATTAGCGAATACTGAATGTACAAGATTTAAAATAATTCCCTTTTTTTAAATTTAATCGAATAAGTACTTCCTCTAAATAAAAACCCCCATTTAATCTAAGTGAAATTAGAAAAAATTCATTATATAATTATATTATCATTATTTTACTAATATGAAAATATAATATAGTACATATTTTCATAAAAAGTATACTATATATTAGAAACGAGGAGATATTATTAATTTACAAACTTGTCCTTCTGGTTCAGTTCCATATACTATTAGAAGAGGAGATACATTAAATTTAATAGCGAAACAATACAATGCCAATGTAGAAGAAATCATGAAAAGCAATCCCCATATTAATCCCTATAATTTAATCATTGGAGAACTTATTTGTATTCCACTTCCAATTCAAATTTACCCAAATTGTCCAACAACTAATTATTATGTCGTTAATAAAAATGATACTTTTGAATCGATTGCGAAATACTTCAATGTGACTCCATTACAACTTTTATATGCAAATTATGGAATTGAACTGAATGATTTATATGAAGATCAAATTTTGTGTATACCCGTAGCTCCCTCACCCGTTCAAATTTTAATTAATAGTAATGATCGTAAACTTTACGTCTTTCAAAATGGAAATGTTTTAAGAACCTATACTCTATTAACAAGTGATTCAAGTAGAAAAGGTAATTTTATTATCTTAAATAAACAAATTGACAATATTAATTTTGGAGCGAAATATTTAGGTTTATCAGATATAAATTTAGGCATACAAGGTGTTACTGAACTACAGAATAATCAAAATGGGTTCTCTTTGTCTAATGAAGATATCATTGAACTATTTAATCTTGTTAGCGTTGGAACACCTGTAGTAATAATTTAAGTTGGTGAGATGATGAATAGAATTTGTCCAATTGGTTCAATACCCTATGAAATTAAGTCTGGCGATACATTAGGAAGTATTGCGACTTATTACATGACCACCGAAGAGACCCTACTAGAAACAAACCCTGATATCAATCCGAATAATTTAAAAGTTGGTCAAATTATATGTATAACCCAGCAAAAACCAGATGTATCACACTGCCCATCGATGAATGTTTATGTGGTAAACAAAGGTGATACATTTGTTACAATCGCAAGTAAATTTGGAATATCAATCCAAAGTTTACTAAAAGTAAATCCTCAAGTCGATCCTCACAATATGATGATAGATACAATTATATGTTTACCACTAACACCAACACCTTACATTATTGTTATTGATACAACTAATAAAGTGCTAAATTTATATTTTTTAGGTCGTTTTTCTAAGGCATACAAAATCGCAATAGGATATCCAAAGACCCCTACACCAAAAGGATACTTTCATATTTCCAATAAGCAAGTAAACCCAGGTGGACCATTTGGTTCAAGATGGATGGGATTATCAAACCCACATTATGGAATCCACGGTACGAATCGACCCGATTCCATTGGTAAAGCAATCACAAATGGCTGTATTAGATTACATAATCGAGATGTTGAAGAACTATTCAGTAAAGTCTCGGTTAATACACCAGTGATTATAAAGTAAATGAAAATAACAGAGTTTTTTTTGTCGCTGGTAAATTTGTGGCCTCTTTTGAATAAATATTATTTTAAAATATAAAAAACAAAAGCTAGAATCGTAATTTTATGATTCTAACTTTTTACACTCATAAATTGTTAATAAATAAACTAGTTATCCTGTTCTTTTTTGGTACCATTTTTCAATCTTTTTATCAGCAGCTTCTTTTTTCTCTGTTATTTTTATTCATAAATTTCTTTAACATCTATGGAATTATATAATGTTTTAATAAAATCCTCTTCACCTAATCCAAGTGAAAATGCTGTAGCACTACCACATGCAGAACCAAATTTTAGAGCTTCGGTAAAAGATTGTGATTTTAAGTATTCCGCTACAAACCCGGCCACCATACTATCACCAGCACCAACAGTGTTAACTACTTTTCCATTTGGAGTATTTGCACGATATATCTTATCATGAGTCACTAATATTGCACCATCACCGCCAAGTGAGACTAAAACATTTTTAGCGCCTTTTTCAATCAATAATTTCGCATATTTTATAATTTCTTTGTCATCTTTAATTCTAACATTAAAGATTTCTTCTAGTTCACTTTTATTTGGTTTTACAAACAATGGATTGAATTTTAAGAGATTCAATAATCTATCTTTTGTAGTATCTACTACCAAAATTGCTTTTTTTTGCTTGACTATCTCAGCAATTTCACCATAAACATCTTTTTTTATTGATGTAGGAATACTTCCTGATAATACAAACACATCATTCTCTTTAATTTTTTTTACTTTATTTATTAATTCATCATAAGCTTCATTTGATATGGTTGGTCCGTTAGCACTTATTCTTGATTCAGGATTTGCTTGCATAATCACATTTATTCTAGTATTTTCTTTTACTTTAACAAAATCTAATTTAAGGTACTTATTTTCATTTAGTTCACTAATTAGTGCGTTACCTATAAATCCACCTACAAATCCCAGAAGAGTTGTCTTAATTTTTAAGTTATTCAGCAACACAGATACATTTACTCCTTTACCACCAGGATAAAATGTTTCTTTTGTGGTTCTATTTACCTCTCCTTCTATAAATTGATCTAACCAAACGATATAATCAATACTTGGATTTAATGTACATGAGTAAATCATTTTTATCTCCTCATTCTATAATATTTAATTATTGTTATAAATAGTCTGTTCATTTTATAATATCATAATTCAAAAAAATGTATATACTTCTCTTAAAACATAAAATAAATAAACAATTAATGATTAAACTTTATAGGTTTTCTCCATTTATATAAAAGAACTCGGGTTTACTCAAAATCTTTTGATTTTTCTTATTCTTTATACTTTTCACTATATTAATAAAACAGAATATACTAAATTGAATAATCGATAGTGAGGTGTTTTATGAATTATTGGATTGAAGTAGAGCCTAATGTGAAAATCTTTGTGAATGTTCTTAATCCGGAAGGACGTAAGACTATTTTATTCCTTCATGGTTGGCCTTTATCTCAAAAAGCTTTTGAGTATCAATATAATATACTTCCGAGTATGGGGTATAGATGTATTGGTATAGATACCAGAGGATTTGGAAATTCTGATAAACCTTGGGAAAATTACGATTACAATCGTCTAGCGGATGATATAAAGATTGTGATTGACTCTCTTAAATTACAAGATGTGACTCTTGTTGGACACTCCACAGGAGGAGCAATCGCCGTTCGATATATGTCCCGTTATAATGGGTGGGGTGTCTCAAAACTAGTGCTTATTGCAGCTGCTGCTCCAAGTCTTATACAGCGTCCATATTTTCCATATGGTTTAACAAAGGAAGCAGTAATTGACATCATTAATGGTACATACAAAGACCGTCCAAAAATGTTAAGTGATTTTTGTAATATCTTTTTATTTAAATTTTCATCTATTCCTCTACAAAATTGGTTTTTTCAAATGGGACTAGAAGCAGCAAGTTGGGCTACAATAGCTATTGCAATGAATTGGATAAACGATGAAGGGTTATTTTCTGACCTTGGTAAAATAAACGTGCCAACATTGATTCTTCATGGAGTTCAAGATAAAGTTTGTTTATTTCCATTAATAGCTCAAAACCAAGCAATTAAAAATTCAAAACTAGTAGCATTTGAGTTAGGTGGACATGGTGTGTTTTATGAAGAATTTGAAAAAGTTAATCAAGAAATAATTCAATTTGTTGGTTGATGACATAACTATCTCTTAAAAACTTTTTTACATATATTCTATCCAAAAAAATCACCTCAAACTCTTACAATTTGAGGTGACTTTTTTAATTAGTATCAAAAATCATGCATTATTAATAATTTCATTAATATAATATTCAATTAATAATTCTTGATATGCAGCAATTTTAAGTTCTTTTATAAGATTTACACACTCTCTAAGAT
>JARDZP010000155.1 GCA_029240795.1 Haloplasmataceae bacterium
GTATTAGAACTTATAAGTTTAAAAAGAGTAAATTATTATTTCAATTGTTAGCTGAATTTTATAAAGATAAATAAGTTATTGATTTAGTAATGATAAAAAACAAATTAAATATAAAGGAGTAGTGATTATGAGTAAGAAAAAGACATATGAAGAAGTACAAGCTTTTGTAGAAAGTGTAGGATATGAATTATTAGATAAAGAGTATATTGGTGTAAAAGAATATATGAGATATAAGTGTAAACATTGTGGTCATATTGTTAAAAAAACTTTTGATACTTTTCAAACTAAACATAATTGTCCTAATTGTGGTAAGAAGCCATTAAGAACAAAATATACATTAGATTTTGTAACAAAATTTATGTTGGAACATGATATTGAAATACTTGAAACAAAATGGAATAAAGGTGTTGAGTCTTGGATGACTTTAAGATGTAAAAAATGTGGACATATATTTAAAAGAGTTTTTTATAATTTTAGAAACAATCCAACTTGTCCAAGATGTAGAGATAATCCTAGAGTATTGTCCCATGAAGAAATTAAATATTTTGTAGAAGTAGAATCTAAAAGTGGATGTAAACTTTTAACGACAAAAGAAGAATACAAACAAAAAAGGATAGAACAACCTAAAATGGCATTATGCAAATTAAAATTTCAATGTAAATGTGGCAATGAATTTGAAATTTCTTTTAATACTTTTAAATCAGGAAATAAAAGACAATGTAATGAATGTACTTTCAAAGAAACTGGTAATGGACTTAGATTTACTTATCAGGATGTAAAAAATTATGTTGAAATTGATAGTGAAAGTGGATGTAAATTAATCTCAAAAGAATATCACGGAAATCACATCCCATTAGAATTTCAATGTTCTTGTGGAAATCATTTTCATAGAGCATTGGCTGAATTTAAAGGTCAAAAATTATTTAAATGTTTTGA
The DNA here is from genome assembly GCA_029240795.1 of Haloplasmataceae bacterium. GTDB lineage: Bacteria > Bacillota_I > Bacilli_A > Haloplasmatales > Haloplasmataceae > JARDZP01. Next base: position 937 of record JARDZP010000155.1, read on the forward strand.
ATGTACAGGAGCACATAAACCATATACATATGAAGAAATAAAAGAAGAACTAGCTACTTATGATATAGAACTTTTAGAAACAGAAGATACATATATCAACACAAAACAAGCATTAAAAATAAAATGTAAAAAAGGTCATATATCTGAAAGACCTATAGCTAATATAAGAAAATCACACTACACTTGTCCATATTGTAATAAAAAAGGTTATAACAGAAATACAGAAAGTTTTAAACAAGAAATTGATGAAATAACAAATGGTGAATATGAATTATTAAGTGAATATATAACTATGAATGATTATGTATTAATTAAGCATAAAGAGTGTGGACATGAATGGAATATTACTCCTCATAATTTTCTAGATGGTGGAAATAGATGTCCTGTTTGCAACAAATCTAAAGGTGAACAAAAAATAAAAGAATATTTGGATACAAGAAATATATTCTATGACAGAGAATTTATTTTTGATGATTTGTTTGGTGATTATTTTCCTTTAAGATTTGATTTTGCTATATTTAAGGATAATGAAAATAATAAATTAAAATATCTAATAGAATATGATGGAGAATTTCATTATATTCCAGTAATGGGACAACAAAGACTAGAAACGCAACAAAGATATGATGGTTATAAAAATGAATACTGTCAAAAAAACAATATAAAGTTAATTAGAATTCCATATTGGGATTTTGATAATATTGAAGAAATTTTAGATAAAGAAATTAATTAAATATATAAGGAGGAATTATAAATGGCAAGAGGAACAGTTTATAATCATATATTAACAAATGAAAATTGGGCAAAGGTAAATCAAGACAATAAGGATTTATTAGATGAATTTGTCGAATATTTACAAAGCACCGATAAGTCACCCATGACTATTAATGGCTATATAGATGATATTAAAATATGTTGGGTATGGAGTTTAGAGCATAATAAAAATAAATTTTTCATTGATTTTACTAAGAGAGATGTAATGAAGTATCAAAATCACTTATTAAATACATTGAATCTAAGCCCTAATAGAATAAGAAGATTAAAATCAGCGATTTCTAGTTTAGCAAATTTCGTTGAGGCTATGATGGATGATATATACGAAAATTACCGTAATATAATCAATAAAATCCCTGCTCCAACAAAAGTGGCAGTTAGAGAAAAAACAGTATTAACAGATGAACAAGCACAAACATTGTTAGATGAATTAGTAAAAAATAAACAATATCAAAAGGCTTGCGTGTTTGCTTTAGCATGGGGTTCTGGTTCAAGAAAATCAGAATTATTAAGATTTAAAGTATCTTATTTTGATGATGAAAACGTTAGATTTGGTTCATTATATAAAACACCTGAAAAAATAAAAACGAAAGGTAGAGGCGGTAAACTTGGTAAACAATTATTTAAATTCACATTAATTTCCAAATTTAAACCTTATTTTGACTTATGGATGGATGAAAGAAAAACCTTAGATATTCCTGATGAATTAAAAGACACTTTATTTATTACTAAAAGAAAAGGTGAATGGCAACCTATGAAAATTACTACTTTAGATAGTTGGGCAGATAAGTTTTCTGCAATGTTAAATGTGGATTTTTATTTCCACTGTATGAGACATAACTTTTGCACTGGTTTGTCACAGGCTCAAGTACCTGCAACTGTAATCAAAGAAATTGTGGGATGGGAGTCTGTAAATATGGTAGAAATTTATGACGATACTGAAGTCGATGATAAATTAGGTAAATATTTTGATACGAATGGTATTAAGAAAGTAGAAGCTACATCATTGGAAGATTTAGGAGAATCGCAATCGTCTAATGGATTTAATAGATAATAATAACAATTAATTAAAAATACATAAAATAAAACTAAATAAAAGTAGGATTTATTTTAGAAACTGAATAAATAAAACGTAAATAAGATTGGACTCCACATCCTTAATCTTAAATTCTTAAATATTAAAATTAATTACCCTAAAATAAAAAAGCTACCCAAAGAAAGGATGATGATGTATGGAAAACAATAACAATATAAATCAGTCCCTAATAAATTATGTATCACAACAAGAATTTACAAAAATAACAAGTGAAATAAATAATGAATTATTAAAATTAAAAAATAAAATAGATTCATTAGAAGAAAAAAAGGCAAACTTATCAGATCTTCAACAAATTAAACAGGATATTTCTTTA
>JARDZP010000009.1 GCA_029240795.1 Haloplasmataceae bacterium
TCCAATCGGAGCTAGAGCCTTGTCTCAGTCTCTATGTGGCTGTACATCCTCTAAGAACAGCTACGCATGTCTGGCTTGGTGAGCTTTTACCTCACCAACTACCTAAAACGATGGATGCGTATCTAGAAGTGACTGTTTAAGTCTATCCTATAATATCTTCGACATTTCATATTATAATTATTTGGTATTTATGCTACAAACAATCATCCCAAACTTCTAGGCAACCTTCAATCCACATTTTACACCCGTTCGCTACGCTATCTTTATTTATTCTTATTTAAGAATTTTAATATATTAAAAAGAAGCGTACAACTTGCATGTGTAAAGCATATCCGTAGCATTCACTCCGAGCCAGAATAAAACCCTACTCTACATGAAACATTATTTATAAAAATAACATTTCTATTATTAATAATCTTTATTACATCAATAATAATTATTACTAATGTAATTACTACATAATATGTACTATAAATAAGTGTTAATATAAAATATTTAAATTTGTTTTATCCATATTAACAAAATATAATGATTAGTTAAAGTAATCAATTAATATTAATACAAGCATAATTTACTTTTATACAGTAATCTAATTACTAGTTTATTTAAAAACAGATTTTAACTATATTAAAAATTATTTATAATGATACTATTCAAAAGGAATAATCATGATGAGTGAGGCAGGATTCGAACCTACACAAATCTGCTCCCAAAGCAGAGAATCTACCAGTTAAAATACCCACTCGACACAATTATTTTAAAAATTGTTATAACTTCTTATTTAACAATTTAAAAGTAATTCTACAAAAGTAATTAATTAAGAATATTGAATTTTCATCATTTTTAAATACTTGTCATTCTTATCTACAATTAATCTTGGATAAATATTTTTATAGAAGAAATTCTTAAAGCTTGTATCCCATCTTTTGAAGTCTTCTTGGAAAAAATCAAGGTTCTCACTTCTGAATAAAGCTTCTATTTCATTTTGATAAATTAAATAATGTGCCTCATCTGCTTTAATGTACTTACTAGCCACTAATTTATTTAATTTTAAAGTGAAATATAACTTTATATATTTAGTATCAATAAAGTCAACAAAACCATTAATTAGAGAAGAGAACATGATTACTTGATTATACAATTTATAGGATTGGTAATTTGGTTGTTTAAATAGATCAATAATTTTATCACCTCTAACAATATAAGCTTTGATAGCTTCATCAACACTACCACCCATTTTTTGAACTCCTGCATAAGTATTATATAATGCATAATCTGCCTTTAATTTTTTAGAGATATTACTCATAATAGGATATTGAGCTGCACTACCAACTCTACTAACAGATAGACCAATAGAAACGGAAGGTCTAATACCTTTATTAATTAATTCTAAAGATAAGAATACTTGACCATCTGTAATAGAAATTACGTTAGTAGGAATGTAAGAAGAGATATCACCTGCCTTAGTTTCAACTATAGGTAATGCTGTAACAGATCCACCTCCTTTATTTTTGTTCATTTGACCTGCTCTCTCTAATAATCTAGAATGTACATAGAAAATATCACCTGGATAAGCTTCTCTTCCTGGAGGTCTTCTTAATATTAATGACATTTGTCTATATGCAACTGCTTGTTGTGACAAATCGTCATAAACTACTAAAGAATCATGACCTTTATCTCTAAACCATTCACCAATAGAAACTCCAGAATAAGGAGCTAAGTATTGTAAAGATGCTGGTTGATCAGCTGCTGTAAATACAATAGTTGTATAATTTAAAGCATTAGAAATTTTAAATAAATTTTTTAATCTTGCTGCTTCTGATCTTCTTGATCCAACCCAAACATAAATACATGGTAATAAAGTATAATGTGCCATTGTTTTTATTTCATTTTCTAATTGTCTCCATAAAGAGTTTAATACATTATTCCAATAGCTTTGGTGAATTACAATTGTAACACAAAGACTTGTTTTACCTGTATTATTATCACCAATAACAAGTTCTCTTTGTCCCATTCCAATTGGAATAAAAAAATCTATCACATTTATTCCTGTCATTAATGGTTTTCTAACAGGCTCTCTTTCAATTATACCTGCTGCGCCTCTTTCTATTTCGAATAACTCACTCATCATTGCTTCTTTATACAAATATTCATATCTGTCAAATTCTACTTCGTTTAAACATTCTCCTAAAGGATTAATTATTCTACCTAAAATACTTAATCCCACTGGAATTTCTACTGTTTTGTATGTTCTGAAAATTAAATCATTAATTTCAAGTTCTGCCTGATCTCCTTTTAAAAGAGCTATTTTAACTTCTTTTCTTTCTAAGTTTAAAATTTGTCCTTTTAATGAAGAGTTTTTATATTTAAAATATACTACTTCTCCTATAAATGCTGTATCTAAACCTTCAGCTATTACGAAATAATCAAAAATTTTTCTTACTTTTCCTATTGTATCTCCTGTTACTAAGTTATTATACATAATTAAATAATTTAAGATACATTAGCATTTTTTTATGTTTTTAATTATAATTAAATATTTTTATAATACATTTTTCTTTATTAAATTCGGTAGGTAATTAAATTCTAAACTTAATTCTTTTTTTCTTCAATGCATTGGATGGGATTTGAACCCACGACTTCTCGCGTGACAAGCGAGCACTCTAACCAATTGAGTTACCAACGGAAAGAAATATATCTATCTTTCTATCTATAAAGATAGATATACATACTACTGTATTATATTATTAATAACTATATATAATAAAACTATAATATATTGTATAAAACATACAAATCAATTGACACTCATGATAATATCCATAAAGAAACAATTAAACGAATAGTTCTAAAATTAATATAAATTGTAACGTCTAAATTATACTAGTGAAGTCGTGAAGTCTAAAATATTCTTGATAGGATTTGAACCTATGGCCAGTCCGTTATGAGCGGAATGCTCTACCACTGAGCTACAAGAATACAAATAAAAATAAATAAAATAATAGGCGAAAATTATATTTTTTTTAATTTTCTTTTTTTACAACCGTTATATGGAAACTTATTAATCATTTTTATCTCTTTTAAATAAAAAGAAGTGTTTGAAAAAAAATAATATTTTTTTAATCTGTCACGGTTTATTTGTAACCACATTTTTATTTTATCTTCATTAGAATCATAATAATTACGATGTGAATACAAATTAAATAAATGTTGTTTTTTTTTATGCCTTTTTGAATAATAAACGATACCATTATAAATATAATTTCTTTTTAAATAATTACCAATTAATTTATAAAATAAATGCTTTCTAAAAGGATAAATGTTTTCCAATCTACAATTATATATAAGTGATAAAGTTTTAATGTTATATTTATAACGTAATTTATCAAAAAGATCATTACAGAATGAGAGATTGAATGAGAAAAGGTTTCTAGTAAATTTTTTCTCTTTTTTTTTTATTTTAACATTGTCTATTTTTAATTTACCTAAAGATTCATTATAAATAAGTCTATCATTATATATTATATTTATAAAACTGTTTTTTGCAAAGTTTTGAAAAAAGATAGAAGCATGAAATTTCTTTTCTAAGTTCTCCTCTTTAGTATTAATATTATTATCTGATATTAATTGTTTAATATTAATATTTTTATCTGCTAGCTCACTAATAACTTTTTCTTTTAAATGTTTTTTAAGAATATTGCTACTATATTTTTTATATTTGAACATATTAAATAATTCTTAATTTTTTAGCAGTTTTACCATTTGTTTTTACACGCTGACCCCTAACAGGCATTCCAAATTTATGTTTCTTCCCTCTAATATTATCCAAAGATATATAATTTTTTATATTACTTTTCATATACTCTTCTAAATGACTATCAAGATAAGATTTTTTTGATATAAAGAAATCCTTATATCTTAATAAAACATAATAGTTTTTGTTTTCAATAGCTCCATATTTTATACTTTTATGAAAACCAGAAAATAAAAAAATCTGATTACTAATGTTTCTACCTATACCATACCTTTGAAAAAAAAACTGAATTAAATTAAAATTTTTTAATTCAGGTCTACTTTTTTTCTTTTTTTTACTCTTCTGATAAAAAGGTAAAATAGCATCTACCATAATAACTAATATTATAAAAAAAATATACGAATCAATATGAATTAGTAACAAATATAGCCAAAGGGACTTGAACCCTTACCCGGTTAAGGATCGAATCCTAAGTTCGACATGTCTACCAATTTCATCATAGCTATATTCAGGTGATAGAAGAGACTTGAACTCTTAACTAATGGTACCACAAACCACTACTCTACCGATTGAGTTACTATCATTAAATATAAATAATGTTATTTATAATTACTATATATTATTAAGTATAAATAATAAAATGTACAGCTAAAGGGACTTGAACCCTTACTTATTTCTAAATCAGATCCTTAATCTGACACGTCTACCAATTCCGTCATAGCTGCAAAATGAAATTTAAGGTTAACATAAAAGAATTCTATCTACTGAAGGACTTGAACCTACACGACCGAAGTCAAGAGATTTTGAGTCTCTCGTGTCTACCATTTCACCAAGCAGATATTGACAAGGAAAGGATTTGAACCTATGAACCATATAATGGAGCAGATTTACAGTCTGCCGCTTTTGACCACTCAGCCACCTTGTGAAAATAGAATGTAATGAAATACTAAATTTTTTCATTATTATTTACATGAAAGCTATAAAGTAAAATAAAACAGAATTAAATTCTGTTTTTGATTCTATTTACTAGCCTATATAATTTAGATTCATTAGCTTTAGTGTTATACATAATAACAACTTGTAAGAAAATTTGTTAAGGGTATAAAATGAAACTAATATATTAATTATATCTAAATAAGAACTTTTTATTAATAATAGTATCATCTAATAAATCAGAACATTTATTCTTTTAGAAAGCAAATATTATTGATTTAAATTAAAGTACATTTCATATATGTCCTTTAAACCATAAAAAGACCAAGATAGGATTTGAACCTATGACCAATTGATTAACAGTCAACTGCTCTACCACTGAGCTACTTAGTAATTAGTAATAAAGTTTATATTTAATAAATTTTTCTTAACTTTTTTTTTTTCATTTGAAACTTTGTCATTTTTTTCAACTCTGTAGTTGTATAATTGACAGTTTTACTTGTTAATCTATTAAGATCTTCCATATAAATTAAATTATTAACTTTTGATAAATCACTAAAATTTAATTTACTATATTCATAGAATGACCTTTGTATATTTAAAATGAAAACAACATTATTCTTATATAAAATACATTTATCGGATTTAGTTAAACTAATTAATTTTTTATAAAATAATAATTTTTTATAAAAAAAATTATTTATGTTTTCTTGTGTAACTATATCTTTTAATTCAAATGAATAAGTTTTATTAATAAAATACAAATTATTCTTATAATTATTAATAATTTTAGATTTGAAAGATAAATTTATTTCTGGTAAACTTACAAATCTAGTAAGTACCTCTTTATTACAAGAGATGTAAGATTTGTCTAAAAAATCAGATAAACTATTTATATGTAACTTTAATGTATGATTAAATATCAACGAATTAAAATCAATAATATTACTATTAATAAAATTGCTTAAATCTTCTACTTTAACATTTTTTATATTAATATTTAAAACTTTATGAAATAAAACTTTATCATATAATTTTTCTTTATATGAGCGTGACATTACTTTAGTATCTTTATCTGAAAAATAACATGACCTATTCTTATTTTCTAATGAAAAAGTAAAAGCATTTATTAAAGATTTATTAATAAAAAACTTATTATTATTTTTTTTTTTTATTAATTGTAATAAACTATTAGTGTATAAATGACTATTTTTTAATAATAAATATCTTATATAACTGAAATATTTTTTATACATAAAATTGTATTTATTATAAATATAATTTTTCTTAATTATTTCAGAAAAATTAAAAAGTTTATTTACATTATTAATATCTTTATAATTCAACTTATTGTAATAAACATTATTATATATAGAAGTATTATTTTTTTCATTAAAATAATTAAATAAGTATGAATTCACTATATATTTTAACTTCTTAGTAATCTTATATCTTTGTCTTATCAAAAATTTAGAAGATATCTTTTTTTTTTTATTTTTAGAAAGATAATCTAACATCTGATTGATATTAAAGTAATCTTGTCTATATATAAACATATTATTTTCGATTTCATTTCTTTTACTATTATAAAGTCTCAATAAATTATTTAAAAATAAAAAAATTAATTTAGAATTAACATTAAAATATTTATTTTTATAAATATAAGAATAAGATTTTTTAAAAAGAGAAAAATAATGATTTTTTCTAAAAAATCTATCCTCAATAAATAAAAAAAATCTTTTTATTTTTCTTGAATCAGATAAGATTTTTTTATATTTTTTTATAAATTTTAAAAGAAGCGAAATTTTATTATGAAATAATAAAAAACTTGAATCTATTTCATTTTTAAATGATTTCAAAGAAAAAACATCGTAATAATAATATTTAACTGGTGAAAAAGTAAAATATTCTAACTGTTTATCAGTATGAGAAAGAAAAAAGCTATTAATTTTTCTTTTAGAAGTACTATTAAATAGATTGTAAAGATAATAAGTATTTAAAAAGTCTTTATTGAAGAAAAGGTGATAATCAGAATTTAATATAAAAATATTATTATTTTTATATAGTGAATAAATATCAATATTATTTCTATAAAAATCGAAAACAAAAAAATTTGATCTGTAAGTACTTAAACCTTTTTCATTTAAATAATTATTTAAACTATTCTCTTTTAATTTATTTAAATAATTTAAAATTCTATTTAAAGGTATATTTGTTATATTGTTTTTATTTAACATTTTTGCCAAAGTTAAATAACCAAAACCGAAATTTTTAACAATTTCAGATATAATATACTTAAAACTAGAACCAATATCTTTTTTTTTTCTTATAGAATTTCTTTCCTTTAAATGAAGCTCTTCTAAGTATGGTAGTAAACGTACATTAAAACGTGTAGAAATTTTGAAAAATTTAAAAAGATGAGACTGTAGTTTATCCTTACTTAAATCTAAATTTAAATTTTTAAAAAAATAATGACTAACAATTTTTCTCATAAAAGATTTAAATTTGAACTGATGAGTTTCTTTTTTTAATAAAGTGAATATTATTGGGTAAAAAAAGATTTTTATACGTTTAAATGTATGTATAGCAAACTTTTTAATGAACAATTCTATTTTTTTTAAATATATGAATTTAATTAATATACCTTTTTTGTTATTTTTTAAAGTTTTTTTTAAATTATTTAATAAAACAACAAAAAGATTTCTATTATTAATTAATAAATCTTTATTTTTCTTTAAGAATTTTTTTATAAAAAACAAATTTTTTTTATAAAATATTATTTTTTTTATAAAGTTTTCGAAATTAATATTTTTCTCTTTAAATTCCATTTTCAAAGTATCAAAGAGGTCGGAATTTATAGAATAAATTAATTGCTGTTTGATTTTTTGAAATATTTTAAATTTAATTAAATTAACTTGTAACAATATATTATTAAATAATTTATTATAATTTTTATATTGCAAAAGAACAAGGTAAACTAATTCGGTTAATAAAGTAAATTTTACAACTTTAGTATTTTTTTTAAAATTCATTAAATTTATTGTAGAAGGTAAATTTAATAAATAAGAAGATGTTACAGTTAAAGAATTAAGACTAGTATCTTTCATTAAAATATGTTGAATAATAATAATAATAAATTCAATTATTTTTACCTGCTGCAGGACTTGAACCTACACGACCGAAGTCAAGAGATTTTAAGTCTCTCGTGTCTACCATTTCACCAAGCAGGTTTAAAGAACATGGTAAGATTTGAACTTACGATATACCGGTTTTCAAGACCGGCGCATTTGACCACTCTGCCACATGTGATAAATTTATAAATTCTCATGGAAATAGGATTTGAACCTACAACCAAGAGCTCATGAAACTCCTGCTCTACCATTGAGCTATTCCATTAAATATACTCTACAGGATTTGAACCTGTGACCACTCGCTTAGAAGGCGAATGCTCTTCCACTGAGCTAAGAGTAAAGTAATGAAAGTTTTAAATAAATAAATGAATAAATACATATCTATCATCATATTACATATTATAATATTTATTATGTTTATTAACATATATTATGAATATATTATTTTATATATACTATTACCTATTTCAAAACAAAATAATATTCTTAATACAAATATGTATACTATAACAGAAGATTTATTATTTATAAATAAAAATATAATAAATTATTATCCAGTATTCCAAATTAACTTTAATATGATGAATATAACATATATCATATATATATTAATAATAATATATATATTAATATATATAATACCAATAATACTACTACAAACACATTTATTTATTAGTAAAGCTTTTTTTAAACACGAAAAAAAAAATATTATTAAAGTTATTTTTTTATATTTTATTTTATTTATGTTAATTTTTAACATAAATAATTATGTAAATATGCATATATTAATAAATTTATTTTTTAATACTTACCAAGAAATTAATTTTTATCTTTTCGATTTAAATTTTAACTTATATGAATATATATATGTTTATATTATAATGTTTATAATAAACTATACATGGTTAATATATCTAGTAAATATGAGCTTATTAAATATAAAAAATAAACTTTGGAGTTTATTCATAATTTTTGTACTTATTAGCATAATTCCATCAAATATATACCTATATATTGTGGAACTATCATATTTCATAAGTACTTATATAATAATGAACTATATTACATATATATACTACTACATTAAACGTGCAGAATTAGAAAATAAATGAAAATTTATCTTTATCTGTTTTCCAGATAATAAGGATTTAACTGTAACTGAATTGTTTAAATTATTTTTCTTATTTTTTTTAATAACAATACCATTTAAATAAAATTTATTTACTTCATTAGTAAAGATTAAAAATTGAAATCCTATTAAACTTTTTCTTCTTATATTACGTTTAAGATATTTATTATCTATTAATTTATTCCTGGAGTTTTTCAATGTATGTAGATTATGTAATATTCGTTCTATATTATGAATAGAAGGATAATAATTATTTTTTGTTAAAAAAAAATGATTCATAATTTCATATAAACAATAAAACTATTCTATATAATAAATAAAGTAACTTTGTTAGTTATATATTATATAACCAAAAATATATAACTAATTAATCCTAAAATTATAAAACCAGAATAATGATAGATTAAACCTGTTTGTAGATGAGAAGTTATTTTTATTAAGGAACTAGTTTTTTTTGCTATTCCATAAGGTCCTAAAATTTCAATCAAACCTTTATCAAATAACTTAAAAGTATAATTTAAACTACTATAATTCATAATATCAATTAATGGATATATAATATTCTTAGTAAAAAACAAATATTTTCTATTAAGAAAAATAAATAAATTATTCATCCAATTTGTACTTAATCTTAAGTATAAAAAAAAGTTTTTTAACCAATAAAAAAAGACAAAAAATACAAATATAAAATAAAAAGTTAATATTAAAGGTATTTTTCTAATATATTTAATAAATTCAAAATTGAAAAGATAAAAACCACTATTAATATTAAACAAATTATTTTCTTGTACGGAAATGAATAAAGAATATTTCCAGAAGTCAGTACCGATTCCGATCATAAGATCATTTAGTAAATACCCACTAATTATACTTAAGTAGGACAGAAAAACTAAAGGAGAAATGAGAAAAAAAGACCCATAATGCAAATTAAAAACGTACTGTTTATAACCATTAAACTTATTTAAGAATAAGTAAATATACATCTTTACACTATAACAAATAGTTATAATTATTGAAAACATCGCTAAAAACTGAAAAAAATAAAAGTATTTTAAATATTGAATAATTTCATAATTATATATTAATTTATTATAAAATAATTCCACTATTTTTTCTTTAGAAAAGAAACCTGAAGTATAAGGAAAACCCATAAGGGAAAGAGAACCAATAAATATCATCATTGATGCTAAAGGTAATTTTTTTAAAAGACCTCCCATCTTTCTTAAATCTTGTTCATTTGAAATAGCATGAATAATATAACCAGCAGTTAAAAACAACAAAGCTTTGAAAAAAGCATGATTAATTAAATGGTACATACTATTATAATAACTAGATAATCCACAAGATAAGAACATGTACCCTAACTGACTACAAGTTGAGTAAGCAATAATTTTTTTTATATCATATTGAAACAAACCAACAGTACTACCAAAAAAAGTAGTAAGACTACCAAAAAAAGAAATCCATACTAAAATAGAAGGTATTTCCTCAAATAAAAAAGATGATCTTACAATTAAAAAAACCCCTGCTGTAACCATCGTTGCTGCATGTATTAAAGAAGAAACCGGTGTAGGTCCTTCCATAGCTTCTGGTAACCAAAAATGTAAACCTACTTGAGCAGATTTAGCGACTGCGCCAATTAACATTAAAAAACAAATATAATAATTTAAATAAAAATAATCATTATTAATACCTACGGATACAATAGAAAAAATAATATTAAAATCAAAACTTTTAAACAATTGAAATATAATTGCAAAAGCAAATAATAAAGAAATGTCTCCTACTTTATTAGTGAATACAGCCATTATACTTGACTTATTAGCACCAACACGAGTATACCAAAAATTTATTAATAAGTAAGAACATATACCTACTCCTTCCCATCCTATAAATAACTGAATTAAATTATTCGCAGTTACCAAAATTAACATGAAAAAAGTGAAAAGAGATAAATAAGACATAAATCTGACATTATGAGGGTCTTGTTCCATATAAGAAATAGAATAAATATGAGCACATAAAGAAATAGTCATAATAACTATCAACATTGATACTGTAAGAGAATCAAATATAAAAGACCAATATACATTAAAAATATCGAAAACTATCCAATCAGTTAATTTTATATAACATGGCAAAGATAAAAAAGAGACTTCAAAAAAAATTAAATAACAAAAAAGCGTTGAAACAGCAACAAATGTTATATTAATTAAATGATTTTTATAATTACCAATATATTTTCCAAAAAAGAAAGTAAAAAAAAAAGAAAGAAACATAAAAAATATAGGTAACAAGTACATAGTTATAAAAAAAGTTATAATATAATCACTACTTAAAAGTAAGAAACAAATTATATGAACTTATATGTTCTATAATAACATATTAATAATGCTAATCCAATAGCAGATTCACAAGCTCCAATAGTAAGTACAAGTAAAGAAAATAGTTGACCTAATAAATCATCCAAATAAGTAGATAAAAAAAGAAAATTATAATTAATAGATAATAACATTAATTCTAATGACATAATAATTAATATTATGTTTTTTCTGCTAAGAAAAAGACCAAAGATACCTATAATAAACAGAAATAAAGATAAAATCAAATGTAAAAACATAGTTAATATAATTATTAAAAAATAAAAATGTAATCAATTAATCCCAATCTAAAGATCCCTTCTTCCATTCATAAACGAAACCAATAATTAAAATTATAATAAATATATACATAATATAATAACCAAAGAAGAATAATTGCTTAAAACTAATTGCCCATGGAAAAAAAAAAACTACTTCAACATCAAATATTATAAATAATATAGAAATTAAATAAAATTTAACATAAAAAGGTTCACGAGCATCAGAAAAAGGGTCAAAACCACACTCATATCCTGAATTTTTTTCATTATATGGATTTTTTATTGTTATTATATAACAAAGAGCTAATATTAAAAAAGAGACACCTAAAAGTACAAAAAAATAGAAAAAAAAATTAGAATATTCATTATAATAATAATATGTATTTCCCATCGGGTAAAAAGAATTTATATTTTCATTTAAAATTTTTTTCATAAGAACGAATTAAAAAAAACAACAAGTAATCAATTATAATATTATTTAATAATAAATTTTAACAAAAACAGTATAAAAAGAAAGGTCGAAAAAAAAAATAAAAAAAAAAAAGGTAAAAATAGAAAAAAAAAAATAAATAAGATTATAATTTTGCTGGAAATAATCTATCAACAAATCATAAATATATAAGGACCAATTTCTTAATAAATAAAGAAACAAAATAAATAATTGAGATAATAAATAATAAACAGCTAATAATTGATGGTTTAAAAAATTATAATGATTTGAATAAGCTAAATTATCTAAAGAATCACTAAAAAGAATATTAAAATCAATAAAAAATAAAAGTAAAAAACTACAAAAAAAAGCAGAAATTCTCAATAAAAAGTCACTTGTTTTACGATTTTCTAAGTCAACTATAGCCTTTTCTAAAAAATAAAAAAGAAAATAAATAAAAAATAATAAAAATGAATAATGAATAAAACTAGAAAAAGTGGAAATATAACCCCAAAATAAAAATAAGAAAAAAAAATAAAAAAAACAAAATAAATTTGAAATAACCATATACAAAAATAATTAATAAAAAAAAGTAATCAATTAAATTATCGATCTATTTCTCCAAAAACAATATCCAAAGTACCAATTACAGTAACAAGATCAGCAATCATATGTCCAACAACCAAACTATTTAAGGCTTGTAAATGCATAAATCCTGGAGCTCTAACCTTACATCTGTATGGTTTATTTGATGCATCTGAAACAATAAACGCACCTGTTTCTCCTTTAGGAGCCTCTACACATCCATAAGAATAACCTTGAGGTACTATTAACCCTTCACTATACAATTTAAAATGGTGAATTAATGATTCCATAGAAGACTTCATTTGTATTCTATACGGTGGAGTTATTTTGTGATCATCCACACGAACCAATCCTAAAGGTATCATATTAAGAGCTTGAGAAATAATATTAATACTCTCTCTCATTTCTTCAATTCTTATTAGATATCGATCATAACTATCCCCATAAATTCCTGTAGGTACAAAAAAATTAATTTTATTATAAACTTCATAAGTTTCTACTTTACGAAGATCCCAAGCTAAACCAGTAGATCTCAAAAGAGGTCCACTTAAGCCAAGATCAATAGCTTGTCTACAATTGATCTTACCAACATCAATTAAACGTTGTTTCCATATTCTATTTGTAGTAAGCATTTCTTCCATTTCGTCAATTCTAGAAGTAAATTGCGAAATAAATAAATGAATATCATTTAATAAGCCAATCGGTAAATCAAATGATACTCCTCCAATTCTAAAATAATTTGCATGCATTCGTGCTCCTGAAACTCTTTCATAGAATTCCATTATCTTCTCTCTCTCTTCAAAGGCCCATAAAAAAGGAGTTAATGCTCCTACATCTAAAGCATGAGTAGTAATAGCTAATAAATGATTTAATAGCCGAGTCAATTCCGAGAAAATAACTCTTATATATTGAGCACGTAATGGTATTTCACACAACAACAATTTCTCTACTGCTAAACAATAAGTATGCTCCTGACACATCATAGAAACATAATCTAAACGATCAAAATAAGGTAAAGCTTGCATGTAAGTTTTATACTCGATTAATTTTTCTGTACCCCTATGCAATAATCCTATATGCGGATCTGCATTCTTAATTACTTCACCATCAAGTTCTAAAATTAAACGAAGCACTCCATGAGCAGCAGGATGTTGTGGACCAAAATTCAACATAAAATTCTTAATTTCATTATTCTTTTCAACTAACATAAAATTATACAAAATAGTAAATAATATAAATATAATAATAAATTTATTAAAAACAAAAAAAACAAGTAAAAAGAATTAATATAAGAAATAAATAATGTAAAAAAAACCTTAATCTACTAGTTATTAATTTCTCTGTTTTTTCTAGTAGAACTGTAAAAGACTTCAATATAAAGATCAAAATATTTATCTATACCAGAAGCAAAAGGAAGATTCATTTTTAAATTTGAAGAATCCTTAAAAAAATAATTCTTTCTATATTTTTTATATTTTTTAGAAACAGTAATAACTTTAGGAGCTACTACAAATGTATGAGCTGGTACAGGAGAAGGCAAAGTCCACTCTAAAGTAGAACTCTTTATATTTTTTAATTTAACTACATATTTCAATTGAGCTAAATAATTATATAATATCCATTTAGAATAATATTGTTGATCTAATTTAGAAGTTCCAAATTTCTTATACTCTTTAGAAATAAAATTTTTTGTAATATAATGAGATAGTCGTAACATACGATATGTTATCTCATCATGAGTAGAAAAAATCCATGGGTTTCTAGTACAAGGAACTTGTTGAACTAAAGCATCATATACAATATAAAAAAAAAATAAAAGACTAAAAAATGAAATTAAAGCTCCAAAAGAAGCAAAAGTATTCCATGTTTGATACATATCTGGGTAATCAGGTATTCTTCTAGGCATTCCTGCAATTCCTAAAAAGTGCATTGGGAAGAATGTTAAATTTGCACCAATAAAAGTTAACCAAAAATGACATTGTCCTAAGTATTCTGAATATTGAAAACCACTCATTTTTCCAAACCAATAATAAAATCCGCGAGGAATAGCAAAAACTGCACCCATAGATAATACATAGTGAAAGTGAGCAACTACGTAATAAGTATCATGTAATGATACATCTATACCAGCATTAGATAAAATAATACCTGTTAAACCTCCCATTGTGAATAACGCAACAAATCCCACAGCAAAATACATAGGAGTGTAAAACCAAATACTACCTCCCCACATTGTAGCTAACCAATTAAAAATTTTAATTCCAGTAGGAATTGCAATAACCATTGTAGCAGAAGTGAAATAAGCTTTTGTATTTGTGTCTATACCTGAAGTATACATATGGTGTGCCCATACAATAAATCCTATTATTCCTATAAGAATAATAGCCGCTACCATGGAAGTATGTCCAAAAATACGTTTTTGAGAAAAAGTAGCAATTACATGACTAACAATACCAAAGCCTGGAATAACTAAAATATAAACTTCTGGATGACCAAAAAACCAAAAAAGATGTTGATATAATACTACATCTCCTCCACCAGAAGGGTCAAAAAAACTTGTATTAAAATTACGATCGAACAATAACAATGTAATTGCTGCAGCTAAAACAGGAATAGCTAGTAATAATAAAAATGATGTAATAAATACGGACCACACAAATAAAGGCATATCCTTTAAATACATAGATTCACTTTTAAAATACAACACAGTACATACAAAATTAATTGAAGCAACAATAGAGGAAACACCTGCTAAATGAAAACTTAATATTAAAAAATCAATACTTGCACTTGAATGTGTTTGTAAAGATGAAAGAGGAGGATATAATGTCCAACCAGTACCAGGACCTCCATCAACAAAAGTTGAAATTAAAGCTAATAATGTAGATGGAGGTAATATCCAAAAACTAAAGTTGTTTAATCTTGGAAATGCCATATCTGGAGCACCGATTAAAATAGGAACGAAATAATTACCAAATCCACCAAACAAAATAGGTACAACAACAACAAACAACATTAACACACCATGCATTGTAGTTACCATATTATAAAACTGATATTCACCAAATAATATTTGATCTCCAGGAAAAGCTAATTCTAAACGAATAATCATAGATAAAAGAACAGCTAAAAAACCATTAAAAATACCGAAAAAAATATATAATATACCAATTCTTTTATGATTAGTTGTCCAAACCCAACGTTTCCAAACTCTATCATAATAACTTAATTTCATAAAATTAATTTTATGAAATTAAGTTATTAAATTGAATACAATATAATATATACTATAGATATAAACAAAATTATTCTTATCCAAGTAACATTTATTTAATATGATTTTTATTTTTTTCTAAAATAAAAATTTGAATATATACTTGAAACAGAAAGAAAGGATAAGAAATAAAGAATATGAATATGAGAACATATCAATCCTAATTCTATATATGGAGTAACTGGTAATTGTCCACCTAAATAACCTAAGAATAAGAAATTAAATACAAATATCCAAAACATAATTCGATTAAAAGGTTTATAATTTTTATTTTTAATAAGCTCTCTATCAAGAAAAGGTAAAAAAAATAATATTATTATTGACAAGAACATTAAAATGATACCATAAGTTTTACTAGATATAGAACGTAAAATACCATACATTGGTAAGAAATACCATTCAGGTACAATATGTGCAGGTGTCACTAAAGGATTAGCGTTAATATAATTATCGCTATGTCCTAAAGACTCTGGAAAAAAAAAGACAAAAATAGAAAAAAAGATAAAACATATGAAAAGACCAAAAAGATCTTTAACAAGAAAGAAAGGATAAAAATTAACTTTATCAAGCTTACTACTTCTAACTCCTAAAGGATTAGAACTTCCTGCCTTGTGTAACTGAAAAATATGATGAATAGCAAGCACGGCTATAATAAAAGGTAATAAATAATGTAAACTAAAAAATCTGTTCAATGTTGAATTATTGATGGAATAACCTCCCCAAACCCAATAAACAATATCTTTTCCAAAATATGGAATAACAGTTAAAGAATTAGTAATTACGGTTGCTGCCCAATAACTCATTTGTCCCCAAGGTAGTACATAACCTAAAAAAGCAGTACCCATCATCAATACATAAATAATAACTCCAGTAAACCACACTAACATTCTTGGTTTTTGATAAGAGCCATAGTATATACCTTTCAAAATGTGTAAGTAAACCATGATAAAAAAAAATGAGGCTCCGTTAGAATGCATATAACGTATAAGCCAACCATAATTTATATCTCTCATTATATGCTGAACACTGGCAAATGCATGATCTACTTCTGGAGTATAAAACATACTTAAAAAGATACCAGTAACAAATTGAATACCTAAAAAGATACCTGACATGAATCCAAAATTCCAAAAGTAATTCAAATTCATAGGACTTGGATAGTAAATTAAATATGAATAAAATTTACGAACTGCGAAATCTGCAAAAAGAATATTAGATAATTTATTAAACATAAACTAAAAATTTCTTAATTTACTAAAAGTAATCAATTTTAAAAAATTCTCTTAATTAAAAGAATTTAATATAAATAAATAAATTATTTGTATCTGAAAAAAAAATATCCATTTAAAATCTAAATAGCTATTTATATTACTATCAATATAAAATAAAATAGGCAGCTCTATAGATTCAAAAGGATAAAACAACAATTCATCAAAGCGAAAACATTGAATTTTATATAAATAAATATTAACTTCATAAGGAGATAATAAGTACAAACTTATACCCTTTATAACAAAGCTTGTGGGATTATAAAGTCTAAAAAAAACTAAATAAGTTTCGCCAGGATATATATATATGTGATTTTGTAAAGATATAAATTCAACTAAATTTATATTAGTTATAGAAGTATTAAAATAAACAATATATATAATTGCTACATTATTAGAATCTTGATTTGATCTATAATAATGATCAATAATATTTAAAAAATTGAAGTAGAAGAAATCAAAGTAAAAAAAAATGAAATTTAGAAAAAAATTAATATTGCTAATATAAAAATTATTAAAAAGCACAATAGAATTTACATCATAATACCAATTTAAAATATTATTATAAATATAATTAAAATTATAAAAATAATATAAATTATATTCCTCTACAGACAAAGTACTTAATAAATACAGTTTTGTATCAATAAAAGTATTTGTACTGATTAATGAATAATAATTACTAAATTCACAATATATTTTATAAATAGGAATATTATAAATTCCAAAAAAAAACATTTGTACTAAAATGATTATTATAAAATAAATTAACCAAAAATTTATTTTTTTATGATACATAAATAATTAATTATAATTAATGTAAATCTACCATATCCTTTAAATAAATACAACATAAGACCATAAAAATATAACCTTGTAGAACAGCAACTACCATTTCAAATAAAACAAGTACCATTGTAATAATAATAGGCATAATAGCAATTAAAATAGATTTACCCGATACAAAATAAGAAGGAAATAACATCTTATGTACAACTAAAGCAATTGTATCTAATAAAATGTGACCTGCTACAATATTAGCAAATAATCGCAGTGCTAAACTGATAGATCTAAATATGAAAGAAATTGTCTCAATAAATACTAATAAAGGAACTAATCTAAATGGGATTGTTTTAGGAAAAAACATTGAAAATAAATTTAATCCATATTTATTATAACCTACACCGACAGCCATTCCATACCATGCAATAAATGCAAGAGAAAATGTAATTGACAAGTGACTAGTAATAGTAAAACTATAAGGTAATATTCCTATTAAATTACTAAGACTTATAAATACAAACAAATAAAATAAAAATGGAAAATACTTACGACCGTCATTTGATAAATATTCATATACGCTATCATAAACGAAAGCATAAATTTTTTGAAAAACAAAATTAACCATATTTACATGATAAACACTATCTCTAAAATGTATTAGTAAGTATAAAATTTGAAAAAATAACAAAATAAACAAAGACACTAATAAAGTATCAGTAAAATAAAAATAATCATTTTTAAAAAAATATTGAACTTGAAATTGTTCGAAAGGAGAATATAATGTCATAAATTATATAAAAATATAATATATAATAATCTTCTATGCAAATTATTGAAACTATCTTATAAAAAATTAATTAATTATATCCAAATGGACTTGAACCATTGACCTTCCGCTTATCAGACGGACGCTCTAACCAGCTGAGCTATGGATATCACAAACACAAATTTGATATATATATTCATTTTTTAATTATAATATACTAAAAAGAAGATACTTAGTAAACACATTTAATATAGAAGGTGATAAAAAAAAATAAAAATGAAGAACAGAAAAAATAACTAAAAAAAAAGAGGAGATAAAATTGAAATTAGAAACAAATAACCATTTATTAGTATTATTAAAAAATATAATTTTTATTACTTTCAAATAATAATAGCAAGATAAGATAGTTATTATAATTACCAAGAATACAAAGAAATAGTTTTTATTTAAAGCTAAATTAGTTAACAAAAACAATTTACCAATAAATAAAGAGAATGGAGGTATACCTGCAATTGAAAAAAAAAAAATTAAAAATACAATTGATGCGTATTTGTTTATATTTATATATCCAGATAATAATGATAACTGTTCAATATACTTTTTATCTTTAATTAAAAAAAGCTGTAAAAAGATGCTGAAAAGACTTAATAATGAAAAAGAATAAAGCAATACATAACTAAAAGTATTATATAACATAATAGGACTCTCTGATAAAAATAAAAGTAAAAAGTAACCAATACCTGTTATTGAGCTATATGCTAGTAGTCTCTTAATTTTTTTTTGATACAATGCACCAAGAGTACCAATAACTAAAGAAGATACAATTGCCACTTTAATTATTATATTATATATTATGTATAACTTAACAAATACTATAAGTAATAGTTTGAGAAACAAATAATACACGGAAAAAAAAGGTATCACTGAAAAAAAAGCAGTAACTATTGTAGGTGCCCCTTGATATATATCCGCAATCCATAAATGAAATGGAGCAGCATAAAATTTAAATAAAAAACTAATAAGAATAAAGACAAAAGCAACTGCTATTAAATTAAAATTAAAATTAGATATATATATATCTATATTTTTTAAATATATGTAGATATCACTAAAAGATAATAAACCTGTAAATCCATACAATAAAGATATACCAAAAAGCAATAAAATAGAAGAAAAGGAACCTAAAATGAAGTATTTCAATCCTGATTCTAGAGAATATTGATTCCTTCTATTAAAAGATGTTAATATATAAAAAGTAATACCTTGTAATTCTAATAATAAGTACAAACTTGTCATATGACTACTTGTAGTTAACAAGCATAAACTAAAAATTCCAAATAAAAATAATATTAATAATTCAAAATGATTAATATTATTACTTTTTACATAAGAATATCCAATTAAAACTAATAACATACTAAAAAAAATACTAAATAATTGCAATAAAGAAATAAAAGTATCTTTATAAAAATAATTAGAAATTGTGTACTCAGAGATATTAATATAGTTAAGAATTAATAAAGAGATATTAAACAGTATTAATATAAAAAAGTATAAATTATTTTTAAAATAATTTGGAAATTTATAATATATACTTAAATTTAAAATAGATGTGTAAAAAAGATAAAAAATAAGTGAAAAAAAAAAATAAATTTCAGGAATAAGTAAAATATAAGAAAGTGAATAATTCATATTGAAATCTTAAAATTAAATTTGACATGTAATCAATTTGGCATTAATAAATAATATAAAATATTACTTATTAAAAAAGTAAATTATTAAAATAATAAAATTGAATATTTCTCCGCTTTTTTATTTTTTTTAAAATGAGAAATTCTATTATCATGAAAACTACTAAAATGTCTAGTTTTCAATTCATTATTTAAATTAAATGATAAATAATTATTAAAACTATATTTTTTTCTTGTATTTGAATAACTAATTTTTTTTTTAGGACAAGCCATAATAAATAAATTAACAAAATATATAAGGATAATCAATTATTAGTAAGTAAGAATTTCTATAAAATTATAAGTTATAGAAGGACTTATTATTTGAAAAAACGGATTTGGATATATACCCAACAAAAACATAAATAAAATTAAAGGTGTAATAATGCTTATTTCTAAAAAACTTAAATCAAAAAAATTCTTAATAAACTCTTTTTTAGGCATTAAAAACACTACCTTATTATATAACCATAAAGAATATATAGAACAAATAAATATACTAAAACCCACTAAAAAAAGCGGAAAAAAGTTTAATACATTATATGTACCTATTAAAATAAGCAATTCTCCAACAAAATTACTTGTCAAAGGCATACTAATATTACCTAAAGTAAAAAAAAAAAACACAATTGAAAGTAATGGCATTGTTTGTACTATACCACTATAATATTTAATTATTTTAGTATAATATCTATTATATAAAAAACCAATAACGAAGAAAAGACCAGATGATACTACCCCGTGGCCTAACATAAGAAAAACAGAACCGTTTAAAGAAGTAATATGAAACGAAAATAACCCGATCATACATACATTCATGTGCGCTACAGAAGAGTAAGCAATAATTTTTTTAACATCTACTTGACGTAAAGTAGTTAAGGATGTATAAAAGACAGAAAGAGAAGCAAGTAACAAAACTAAAGGAGAGAAATAAATAGTTACATCAGGAAAGATAGGAAATAAAAAACGTAAAAAACCATAAGTACCTAATTTTAAAAGAATAGCTGCTAAAAAAACAGACCCCTCAGTTGGAGCTTCAACATGAGCTTCAGGTAACCAAATATGAAAAGGAAACATTGGAACTTTAATTGCGAAAGAAAAAAAAAATGCCAACCATATTAAATATTTATTAAATAAATTATATTCAGTTAACCATACTATCTCTAAATCAGTAGTGCCACAATGCAAATACAAAGAAAATATTGAAACTAACATAAATAAAGAACCTACTAATGTATAAAAAAATAATAAAAAAGAAGCATGTATTCTACGTTTTCTATAACCAGAGATACCTATATAAGCAAAAAATGGGACTAAAATTGCTTCGAAAAAGATATAAAAAATTATAAGATCTAAACTACAAAATACTATCATTAACAAAATACTTATGCTAAATAAAGACAAGCCATATAGATTCTTTAGTTCACTACTAGTAGTATAATATATATGTATTTGGCATAAAGGAAGTAAAAATGATATTAGATAAATAAAAAAAAATGATAGTCCATCTATACCAAAATTAATATATAAATCAAAAAAATTTATATTTAATGTATACTGGAATGAAAGATGATAGGGATTATATGTAATCCACATAATACAAATAACAAAATGTATAAACCACGAGATAATCAATAAAAATGGTTGTTTATTAAACGAATTTTTAAAAAGAATTTCCAACATAAAAAATTTAAAGGAAAGTGAAAAATAATAGAAAAGTAATCAATTTTAATTAATATTTTAATTAATTGAATAATTGTAATTCATACCTTAAACTAATTAAATGATTTAATTAATAATTTTGAATTAATTGCTAAAAAAATTCCAAGGACTTTTAGTGTCAAATAACCTAAACTCTTGTATAAATGAAACAGAAGAATATTTTATATTTTTTATTCTTTCAGAATAAGACAATTCTATAAAACCGCTTAAAGGAAAATCTTTTCTTAAAGGATGTCCTTGAAAACCATAATCTGTTAGTATTCTACGCATATCTTTATTACCTACGAAATAAGTACCAAACAAATCCCAAGCCTCTCGTTCATACCACGAAGCATTAGGAAAAAGTGATGAAATAGAATATATCTTGTCAAACTCATTAACACTTATTTTTATAAAATATCGACTATGAAATAAATAAGAAAGTAATTGATAAATAATTACAAAACGATCTTTATTTTTTATAATATCAACAACTGAAAGGTCAACAAACATTTTTGCTTGCGTATTTATATGTAAATATAAAAATACTAAAAGTCTATTTAAATACTTATAATTTGTATCTAAATAAAAATATTCTTTCTTACAACTACTAAATAAAAATTTAGGAATAATAGACAATAAATATAATATCATATAAATATATTATTAATATACACAACAAAAGTAATCAATTAATATTATCATTATTTTATAACAAATTCCATTTTGTATCAAAGAAATTGATACTATTTACTATCTAAACTAAAAAACTTATTAAAAGCGAAAGTATACTTAATTATTAAATACTACAAATATTAATTATTTGCTTAATATTAGCTATTGCAGTAGCAGGACTTAGTTTCTTAGGACAACAACGTATACAATTCAAGATTGTATGACATCTATGAAGTTTATAAATATCATCTAAAAATAGAATTCTATTTTTGAAATCCTCATCTCTAGAATCAATTAACCATCTATATGACTGTAGTAAAACAGCTGGGCCTAAATACTTATTACTGCTCCACCAATAACTAGGACAACTTGTACTACAACAAGCACATAAAATGCATTCATAGAGACCGTCAAGTAACTTTCTATCTTTTTTTGTTTGAATATTCTCAATTGTGGGTCTGCTAACTAAAATTTGAACATTTAAAGTATTTCTATAACCAATATTACTTAAAATATTATACTTTTTTATTAAAAAAGGATTTATAGATTTATATTGGTTATAAAAATGTTTCATATTAATAATTAGATCTTTAACTATTAACATATGTGGTAACGGATAAATATTAACAAAAGATTTTATATATGAAATATGTTCGTCCACTTTATATGTACAAGCAAGATTATTAACTCCATTTATATTCATTGCGCAACTACCACATATCCCCTCTCTACAAGACCTTCTAAAAGATAATGAAGGATCTTTATTATCTTTTATATAAAATAAGGTGTCTAATAACATTGGTAAATGTTCATTATTATTTAAAAAAAAAACCTGTACCCAAGGCCTTTCATCTCTTGTAGGATCATATTTTAAAATACGATAACAAATTATATTATTTTTTTCATCTAAGTTGAATTTAGTCTTTAAAAAGTTTAATTTATTAAGTTTTAGCTGATCAAAAAAGTTATTAATTTTTTGATTTAACATAAATATATTAACAAAAAAGTATTAAGTAATCAATTATATATATTATATATATATATTTAACAAGTTATATATAAAATACCTGAAGAATCTAATGTACCTTTTATCTTCTTAAAAAGACTAAAAGCTTTTATCTTCTCATAATTTTCCAAAGAAAGGAGATATAGAACAATAGTATATATAATGTTTTTATCTAAAACAGGTAAAAATTCATTTAATTCATAAAAATACCCTGCCTTTCTCTTCGAATTATAAATGCTTTTATCATTTGAAGATTTATTAATCAAAGAATTTTTAATAAATAAATTTATAGATGGCAACTTAACTTTTATCTCAAAACTTTTATCTGAGTATATATATACTTTAGCTCTAACTAATGTTTTTTCTAGATATATACTAGAAATACTATTAAATGCTTCACAAAATTTATCTATGGGAACACCATATTGACCTAGAGTAGGACCTATGGGTTCTTTGCTACTAGCCTCCATAGAATTTATATCTAGTTTAACTATTACATCAAGATATTTATTTTTAAACATATTTGTTTGTTAAATATAAGACTTTTTCTAATAACCTAATAAAATAATGTAGCTATAATAAATAAAAATACAATTTCAGTGGGAGGAATCGAACCCCCGTATATGCGAACCAAAATCGCATGCCTTACCACTTGGCTACACTGAATACTGAGCGTAGTAAGGATCGAACTTACGACCAACTGATTAAAAGTCAGATGCTCTACCGCTGAGCTATACGCCTACAATTTAGGGAAGAAGGGAATTGAACCCTTTTCTCAAGTTTTGGAGACTTATATTTTACCATTAAACTACTCCCCAATTGTTAATATTTTTGAAGCACTTTAAAAACTTGAATTAATCCTTTTTTTTTAAACTAGGAAGACCGTATTTACTACGTCTTGTTATACGTCCTTTAACAGCTGCAAAATCAAATTTACCTCTGATAGGTTTATAACGAACACCAATTAGATCTCTACATCTACCTCCACGAACTAAAACAACAGAATGTTGCTGTAGATTATGTCCTATTCCTGGTATATAACAATTAACTCTTTTACCAGAAGAAAGCTTAACTCTAGCAACTTTTCGTCTTGCAGAGTTAGGTTTAGTTGGTGTTTGTTCAAATACCTTTATTACAATTCCACGTTTTTGTGGACATTTATCTAATCTTTTTACATTACATTTAGTTTTTTTAGTTATTCTTTTGTATGAACTTATTAATTGTTTTATTGTGACCATAATTTATTTATAGCATATAACTTATATACTCACTACTTGAGTTTAATTTACTTAAATTATTAATCCTATAAAAAAGAAATACATATGAATGTATAGATCTTTTAATATAAATATGTGCATTGTTTAAATATATATTTAATAAATTTTTGTAAATATAATCATTATTATATTTATCTGAATATTTTATAAAATCTGGAAATAAATATAAATTATTATAGTTTATTAAAAAAAGATTTAAATCAATTTCTAATAAATTAATAATAGCTTTAAATTTATTTAAATCGTCAAACATTGATTTTAAATAAACAGAATCCTTACTCCTAAAAACTAAAACAAGATATTTACCTGATAATATATTTTTTAAAGAAGAAAAACTATTGTTCTTAAAGTAATTATTAATATTTTTTTTTGTTAAAAATCCTAAAATATATTTATCACTTAATTCATTAACATTAAATGAATTTTTTAATTCAGATATTTTTTTTTTACTAATATAAGAAAAAGAAAATATAAAGAAATTCATAAATAATAAAATTATATAAAAATGTAATCAATTATTATACCATATTTGCTTTACCAAATTTAAAAAGTACTTTCTTAGTATTATTAAAAATACCTTTTTTTTTATATACATTTGGAATACGAAATGTTCTAAAAAGGTTAATATAATTAGTAATTAAGTAGTTATTAAGAGAAATTATTGTATAAAATAATTTTTTTTTTTCCTTCTTTTTTAAAAATAAAGATAAATCTAAATTTTTAAATATTAAATGACTATAACCTAATTTAAAAACCAAATTATTATTCTTTTTATGTAATTTATAACCTCGACCAACAATTTTAAATTTACCTCTAAATCCTACTAGTATAGAAACAAAAAATAAAGAAATAAAATTCTGAAATAAAATCCTATTTAAATTATTTTTCTTATCTATATTACAAAAAACATTATTTAATAAAAAATACTTTAAGAAAAAAATATTATTATTATTGTATAGTAAAAAAGTAGGTTTATATTTAAATTTAAAACTACCAAGTTTGCTAATAGCCAATAACTTATTTCTTTCAATATAAACAAAGAAATATTTAAAAAAAAAAAAATAAAGGAAAGAAGAATGTCTTAAAGATAATTTTAACATAAAATTTCTACTAATATTTCACCTGATAAATTTCGTTTTATTGCTTCATTACTTGTAAAAATACCAAAACTAGTTGATATTATAAAAAACTTACCTTCCTTAATAACTTTACGTTTTAAATGTTGTAAAGTTATATATACCCTTTTACTAGGTTTACTAATAATCTTCATTCCAGAAAAAGGAAACTTATTATCTAATTTATTTAAATGTATTTTAATTTTATTAGAAAGATGATTTATATTGTAAGAATATATTAAATTTTCTTTATATAGTAAAGAACATAAAACTAAATTAATTTTGTTATATGGAACAAAAAGAATATTTTTTCTAGATTTAATAGACTGATTTATAATAGCAAAAATATGATTATTCATAATAGTAATTTAAAAATAATAAATAAAGTAATCAATTATATTACCAACTGGACTTTCGCAAACCATTTATGTATCCAGAAACTCCTAAGTTCTTAATAAACATACGACTTAATCTAAATTTCTTTAAAACAGATCTGTTTCTTCCAGTAATTAAACATTTATTCTTTATTTTTGATATACTAGAGTTCTTAAAATTATTTTTTTTTATTAATGAAACGTTAGATATTTCTTTTGGAATATATCTGTCTCTTAATATAGATGAAGCAATAATTTCCTTAAAATAATTATTATCCTTATTGTAACGATACTTATTGTTTTTTTTTCTTAGTAAGATTCCTGCCATGATAAAATAACTAAAGAGTTTTTAATCCATGAAGACTTAATAATGGTTGACTAATAAGAAATTTATGAAATCCAGAATAAAATTCCATACTCAAATAATATCTAAAATCCTCATAAAATAAGAGGAACCTATCGAAATCATTAGAGAAAGAAAAAGAAGAAATAAATAAAAAATGATTTAAATTGATAAAAATTAAATTTTGATTGTCAAAATTATTATTTTTCAAAAAGATAACTTCATATAATTTAGGAAAAGAAAAATAAATAAGAATTTTCCAAAAACTAAACATATTATTATCTCTTAAAGAGACACTACAACCAACTTTAACAGGTTTTACCCTTGGAGTGTCTGTTCTATCTTTAACAAAAATAACCCGCTGTCCCGCAGCCCTTTCTAATAATAAAATGTTTGTGACTAAAAGAAATTTGTTTTTCTCAATATTTTTAATATAAAAATTGTTCTTAACTTTAAATATGTTTTGACTAGTTAATCTTTTATTTAAAATTAACTGTTCATTGAAATTAATACTACTATAAATAAGGTTTAATTTATAATCAGCAGAATTCATAATAATAAAGGTTATTAGAGTCTATATAACACTAGGTGCCATAAAAATAACTTTGTTATACTTACTAGTAACAAGCTCACTTGCTATTGGACCAAATATTCTATTACCTTGAGGTTCATCACGTTTATCTAAAACAATTACTGCGTTATCAACAAAACTAATAGTTATGCCATTATTTCTTAAAGTTCTTCTAGCCATACGTACAACTATACCCATACGTACATCATGAACTCTAACTTTTTTTTTTGCAACTGCTTTCTTAATTGAAAAAATAATTAAATCACTTAAAAAAGCACTACCATATTTACTACCAAGCACTTTTATACATTCTGCTAACTTCCCACCAGAATTATCTGTAATAAACAATTTAGTTTTAACGAAAATCATATTATTTTATATAATATCTGTTGGATTTACTATCTACTAAAGCGATAGGTTTACCAAATTTGTATGATAATTTTTTTAAAATTTTTAATGCACTTGGAAGACTAGTTTTATCAATTTCATATAAACAACTGTCCATTTTTAAAAAGGATATATGATCAAAAATAGGACCTTTACCTTTACCCATACGTATACCTGAAGCCTTTTTAGTAATAGGTGTTAAAAATCTAGGTCGTGTATACAATTTACATTTCTTTTTTAACTCACGCTTAATTAAAACACGTCCAGATTCAAGATTTTTTTTATTAAGTAGATGATTTTTAAGAATAATATAACCATATTCACCTGAGATTAGATCTCGTTTAAAGGAAGTAATTCCTTTTGTAAAAATATTACTTTTGAACACTCTCTTTATTTTCATAAAAATAGTTACTAAAAATATAATAAAATAATAAGACAAAAAATAATTTTATAAAAAAATTTATAAAATAGTTTTATTAACATTATTAATATTCAAAATTCGAGTATTAAAGAACAACCAGACTTTAATACCAAAACTAGAACGTTTTAATTTAACACTAGACTGATGGTAATGTATATCAGCATATATTGTATGTGTTGGCATCTTACCTACTAATTTAAAATTATGAACTACGTTATGATAAGCAATTGTTTTGGACATTTTTGCTTTTTTTGGAGGACCACTAAATTCTATTCTTATACCTGAAATTGGATTATATTTATTAGAAACATTTCGGTTAAAAATTTGACTAAAAAAGACAATATTAGATAAGTTATTAAAATTAAAAAAAGAAAAATATTTTTTATTTACTAATCTGTCTTCATTTATTGAATTTATTTCATTAAATAAAGGTATAAATAGACGCTTAGTATTTACATTTGCTCTTTGCTGAATATAACTTATTCTTTTTAATATTCTAGTAATTTTGTGTTTACGTTTTAAATTGTAAACTATATAATCCGAAATTAATTTAGAATCTAAATTAGGAAAACGATTAACATAATAAGTAGGTAAAAAAAATGTGTCTATACCTGTATAAAAATGTATAGTTTGTTCAATATACTTATTGAAAGAGAAAAATAACTTTTTTTTTAAAAAAAATGTCACTCTTTTAATAAATATATTATATCTATTTATTTTTTTAAAATAAACCATATCAATAGCATCTTTCTTTATACGAATAGAATTTTTTATAGACTCTTTCGTAAATAAACTAAAATCCTTTAAATAGAAATAAGACATAAAACCATATTCTGAATTTAAAGAAGAGTAAATGAATTTATTTATTTTATAATTTAAATACTCTTTACCTTTGTAACTTTTTCTATCATATGACTTAAAACCATATAGGAAGTAAGATTTTTTATTTACACTAACTGTATTTGAATAAGATTGTGAAAAATTATTTGATAATCTACTATATTTTAGATTCATGAAATATGTTTCATATATTTTACTTTTTTTATACAGAAAATAAATCTTATAAAAAATGCCTAAGAAGTAGTAAGAAGAAATTAAATTTCCTCTTAATTTTGAAAAAAAAAAAAAATAATGATAAATAAATTTAATAAAGTTATATAAAAAAAATGTAATTGTATTTCTAAATAAAAATGTAAAATTTAAATTAAAAAAGAAAAAAAAATTATTCTTTTTATTATTTAAATATACAAAATAACTAACAAAAAAAGACTTTATTTTATCAAAATTTAATTTTAATTTTGTTTTAAGCTTTAATTTATTTAATAAATAGCTCTTATCAATATTAAAAAAATTGTTTAATATTCTAAAAGAATTGTTACTAATAATTTGTTTATTTAATGCGTTACTAGAAAAATACAATATATCTTGTTGACTCCTATCTAGTAAAAGTTTTTTATATTTAAATAAAAATATATTATTAAAATAATTATAAAAAAAATAAATAGAGTAAAAGTAACTTGATAAATAAAAATTATTAAAATATAAGAATGAATATAAGGAATAAAAAAAAGAATTCATCACTAAAGAATTTTTTTTCTCTAAAAGAGAACCATTAATAACAAATTTTTCCTTAGATATTCTATTCGGAACTAGTAAACTAAAGTCAAATAAGTACTCCAGCATAGATATATATCTAAATAAAGATTTATTATTTAGTAACAATTTGCTAAATTTATTAAAACTAGGCTTAGTCAAATATATATTAGATTGTATATAATAATAATTTTGATTAATACGATTTAGATAAAAATGCGTAGTAGGTAGTCTTAATCTATAAAATATAGAATTAAGATATTCTATCAGCTTATAATCTTTATATACTAAAAAAGTATAATACTCTTTATCATACCATAGGGAATACCATGTACCAAAAATGCCAATTCTTAAAGTATTTGAATTACTTACACGTCTCATAATTATTATAATAAAAAATTATTTTTTTTTTTTTTTTTTTTTTTTAAATACCATTTTTTTTTTAGTAAAAATGAAATCACCAAATTTATAACCCAACATATCTTCTTTTATTCGTAGAGGAAAATATTTTTTACCATTATATATATAAACCATTAAATCAATAAAATCAAAAGTAATAGTAGAACTCCTGCTTCGAGTATAAATAAATTTTACATTATTTTCTTTTGCATGAATAGCATCTTTCAATAATTTGTTATTTATAAAAGGACCTTTATATAAAGAACGTACCATATATTTTATTAATGTTTAGTTTTTTGCATTCTGCCCCATACACTATAAGGACTAGCTCTACCTGTTTTTTTTCCTTCACCTCCACCATGTGGATGATCTATAGGATTCATTGCAACACCACGCACGCTAGGTCTAATACCTAACCATCTAGATCGACCAGCTTTACCTAAATTTATATACCTGTACCATTCATTTGATACTTTACCTACGGAAGCTCTACAATATGAAGAAAGAACAATAACTCTACCAGATGGTATTTTTATCTTTGTTGTCTTATTATCACCATTGATTAATAAGCTCGAAGTACCAGCAGCTTTTGAAAAAAGCCCTCCTTTACCAGGAAAAGGTTCTACATTATGAATTAATGTACCATTTGTAAAAAAGAGTAAAAGATTAGAATCTCCTGTATGGTAATAACTAACTTTGTTATTATAATTATAAATAAATAATTTTCTTCTTAAATCAAATTGGGTCGAAAGGATATAACAATATATACCATTGATAAAACAAATCAAAGAAATAAAAGAAGATCTAAAAGAGTCATATTCAATTGTATAAACACTAGCAGGGATATTCAGTAAATTTCTTCTATGATCAATCTTTCTATAAATTTTTTTTTGTCCTCCTCCTCTATGCCTTACAGTAATTTGACCTGTATTGTTTCTTCCTGATACTTTATTAATAGAAACTAATAAATTATTTAATTTATAATTGTTATTTAAATAACGTTTATTAACAAGACATGTATGTCTTAGAGAGGGAGTTAAAGGATTATATTTAATTAGATATTTGTTATTTTTAGACATCAGTAATTTATTAATATAAAGAGAAAATTAACTCTTAAAGTAGGATCCTAACAAAAAAGATATAAAAATACAAAACAAGTATTATCTATCTAAATAAACTTTCTTTTTGAAGGTTTGCAAAAATTTCAGTTTCCCATTTATCACCGTTAGATAATAATTTTCTTTTATCATACAATAACTCATCATGAGTTAAAGAAGAATATTCAAAATTTGGGCCCTCTACAATTGCATCAACTGGACATGCTTCTTGGCACAGACCACAATAAATACGTTTAGTCATATCAATATCATATCTATCTGTTTGTCTACTGCCATTTTCACGCATACTAGAGTCAATAGTTATTGCTAATGCAGGACAAACTACTTCACATGATTTACATGCAATACATCTTTCTTCTCCTGTTCTATATCTTCGTAAAGCATGCTCTCCTCTAAACCTAGAACTTAAAGGCCCTTTTTCGAAAGGGTAATTAAGTGTAGCCTTACTATCAAATATGTTTTTAAAAGCAAAAAACATACCTCTAAAAACTTCAAATAAAAATAAGATTTTTAAACGTTTATAAAATAATTTTTTATATATAGTTTTCATCTTGTTTCATAAATTATATATAGAGTTTTTTATAATAAATATTCTATATAAGAATAATTATTTTTAAAACGAATAAGACTAAATATATTATTATCAAATAAATTTAAAGAACGTACATAAGACTTATGTGTTAACAACTCAAATTGTTCTCTAGATTTTTTATCTATATGAGGAGATCTAAGAAGAGTTAATTTAGAAATTTTATTTGGTAATTTACTAAATTTTACAGAACTAGCAAGATTAAGTTTTAAACTAATATATAATATAGAAAGTACAAAAAAAAAATATAAAAAAAAATATAAAAAATTTAATTTGCAAAGTTGTTTTATATATTTATCATATCTATAAGATGTTATATATTTATTCACAGAACTAAAACTATAACAATCGAACATAAAATAAGAATTTCTTTTTATTAATGAATTTAAATTCTTTATGTAAAAAGAAATTAACATTTTTTGCAAAAAAGATAAACGATCTAACTCTTTATTAAATTTATATAATAAAGAGTTATTAAGTTCTGAAAAATAACTAGTTATATTAAACTCCTCATTTTTATAAAATGATTTGATAAAAAAATCTAATTTTAATTTTATATCATTTATCATTGAATAATTCTGTTTCAAAAATAATTTGAAAAATAATAAAAATAAATAATTATTTTTTTCCATATTTATTAATATATTGAAATCTAATAGATAATAAATCTATATCATATACACCAAAAAATAAATTTCTCTTTTTAGTAAACAGATTAAAAATTTCTAATAATAATCTAAATTTTACTAACAAAGAAAAATATGAATGTCTGTAAAAAACTAACTTATTAACATTATTACTAAACCATTTCATATGTGACAATAATATTTTTTGTTTAAACTTTAACTCCATACTAATAATAGGTAATATTTTTTTTAAAAAAAAAAAGTATCCTAAAAAAAAGAAAAATAAAAATTGTAATTGGGAAACTATAATTAAATTATCAAGTTGAACCATAATTGAAAAAAAAAGAAGAGGAAGTAATCAATTTAACAAATTACAAGTATATTATATATTACCAACTAGTAATTTGTATTTTAAATTTTTCTTAGTTAATCTGATAGTGTTTTTATATAATTTTAACTTTTTTTCTAAATGTACTAGTCTTAAAATTTGAGCTTTTTTTAAATTATTATAATGACTTGCAACTAAATATTTCTCAATATGTTTAAGTTTAATAAAAAAATTAATTTTTAAAGCTTGTACTAAATTATAAAACTTGACAACTTTTAATTCGTTCAATCTTATATAACACTTATGCCAGTTTGATAATATAATATAAAAACGAACTGTCTCAATCCATTTTAAATTTTCTAAATAAATATTTTTTAAATTGATATTAAAGAATGCATAGAAAGAAGAGACAAGAAAAAAAAAGGAAAAAAATAAGATAAAAGTTTCTGATTGAAACAATAAAAAAAAGTTAATAGAATTAAATATAATAAAAATAAAAAGTAGTATATACATAAGGGAATTAATAAATAAAAAGAAAAGTATTCAATTTAATATCACTATAAGATTAAACGAAATTAGCACAACTTACAATTTCAGTTAATTCAGTAGTAATATATTCCTGTCTAGCTCTATTATAAATCAAAATTGAAATATCAACTAATTTTCCAGCGTTTTTCTTAGCACTATCCATAGCTACAATACGAGCACCTAAAGAGCTATATTCATTTTCCTCAAAACTATCCATCAATACTAATGAAACTCCAAATAAATAAAGATCATTAATGTAATTAGTATGGTCTTTGTAATCTAATATTACTCTATGAAAAATTGCCTCATTTGAAGATGATTGTTCAACAAGTGAAGTTAAAAATTCATTGAAAGAAAGAATTTCATAAGCAGAAGCTTCCTGTTTAAAAATATTAATAAATCTCTTAAAAACTATAAAATATCTATCGTTTTCTAACTTTATAAGTTTTTCTGCCACAATAGAACAACTAAATATTGAAAGTGCACCAATATCTCTATTAAATTTTTCAATATGCTTAATCACATATCCTGGATAATGACTAATAAAATAAGTTTTACCTTTTTTACCAGTAGTAAATATACGAACTGTATTATCTTTATCTTCCAAATATTCAATTAATTTGTTTGTAGAATTAAAAACTTCGTTATTATGAGGACCACAACAATTTTTATCTACATTAATAGGCATAACTAAACAATTCATATATTTACACTCAGAATACAAATCCACATTAAAAAAGACTAAAAATGGTGTAATTGCTAAAAATCTAGAACTAATATTGTCTCTTAATTCTGCAATATTAGAAAGAGCAACTAACTGAATTGATTTTGTAATATCTCTAAATTTTTCATAAGCTTTAACTTTTTTTAATAATTTTCTTAAGCTAATCATTTAATAATAAAAGTATTTAAATAAGATTTTTATCTTCAACTAATTTTAACAATAAACTTGAAGGATTAAAATTCAAGGATATTGAAATAAAATCTAAAAAATCAAAATAAGAAACTGTTTCAACACAAATAGGCATAAAAGCATGATTTACCCCACATAGTTCAGAACATTGACCATAATATATTCCATTAAAATTTGCATAAAATACATGCTCTGTTAATCTTCCAGGTATAGCATCAATTTTTATTCCTAATTGTGGAATAGCCCAAGAATGTATAACATCTTCTGATGTTATAGATGAATTGATATAAGCATTTGAAGGTAATAATAATCTTTTATCAACTGATAAAAGTCTAGCATCTGTAGCATTTGTATTGATTAAACTATCAAATACAAGTTTATTATGAATAAAATCAGAACCAAGTAAATTTAAATTTAAATCATTACAAATATTAATACTATATTCATATGTCCAATACCATTGGTGTCCTATCACAAAGACATTAAATAATGTTTCAATATTATTTAAATTATATTCTGCATTATAAATAAATCCAACAGCTGGTATAATTAAATAAATTACTACTAGAGTAGGAAATACTACGAATATAATATCTAATGTAGATTCTGTTTGTTTATTAAAGTATATTGGAAATTTATTTGACTCATGATTAAAATTTTCTATTATAAATATAATTAAAGCAATAATTATATACATAATTAATAATAATATAATTACTGTCTCTTTGTATAACATTGCGATGTTAAACATTGTGTCATTTCCTATTTCACCAAAAAAAAAATAACTAAATATGTAATTAAAATTAAACATACTTTTTTTAAAAAGATTAAATATAAAAGTAATCAATTATATAAAAATAGATAAACTATTTTTAAAAATTATAATAATAATTAGACAAATATCCCTTTTTATATGAGTTCATAAATAAAAGAAAATAAAAAGCTGAAATTAAAAATGAATTGTCATTAGAAGGTATAGGGTAAGTAAAGTTTCTTATATTAGTATCTGTATCTACAGGACCAATAACTGGTATTCTAAGTGAATTGCATTCTTTCACAGGACTAATCATTTTATTCGCATTAATTATAATAGCAACATCTGGTACTATATTTAAATTTTTAAAAAATAAATAAAAACTAAAAAATCGCCAGTACTTTTTTATTAATTTTAAATGTTTAAACCAATCTGTACCTGTCTCTTTAGTCTGAAATGTAAAGAAAATTAAACGAAATAACAATGAAGTGAAATTAAAGTTATAATTTTTTTTCTTTTTTTCAGGAAATAAATCAGACAAAATTTCTAACGCCTGTACATTAAAATTAGATAATAAACCATGACGCCAGTTATTAAATACAAAAGAATGATTATTTTTATAAATGTGATAAATAAAAAAGCCTACTATCTTTCTATTTAAAGAATGTAAATTACTATAATAAAAAAATAAATGACTGTTCTTATTTCCAACAGATTTTAAAAAAAGAGAAGCTTTTTTTAAAAAAAAAAGAGTAATTTCCAAATTTATTATATGTAAATTATTACGAAAGCCTAAAATAAAAAAATTATTTATAGGATAAATCTTTTGTTTGACTTCTCCTATATGTACACCCAATTCATATAATATATTTAAAACCTTTAAATTCATAATTAATAAATATTACTATTGATAAGATAATGATTTCTAGCTAATTGGTTATATTGTTTCTTAGTAGAAAATCCCCTTTTAAAATTTGTTAAAAATATGGAACCTATCATAGCAACTAGTAGATTAAGACCTGACAACATTAATTGTATAGGATAATATTCAAACAACATAACACCTAAAGACTCTACCATTAGAAATCTATAATATTCGTCTGACTTTAATACAAATATATTATATATGTATCTGATATTTTCCATAGTAAAAAAAACTTTATTACTATCAAAAATAAGTAAATAATTATAAGAAAGACTTAAAAATAATTCCATAAATAAAATTATAAGAATAAAAACCCCTATAGTTAAATAAGTAAATTTATCAGTCTCTATTTTTTGAATATTTAACATCATAACTATAAATAAAAAAAGTACTGCAATAGCTCCAACATAAATGATTAAAAAAATAAAACCAAAAAAATCAATACCTAAAAGAATAAAAACAATAGAGACTGCAAAAAAAATAGAAATTAAAAATAAAACAGAATTAATTGGATTCAGAACAGAAATCATCAAGATTGACGATGAAATAATAAAGCTATATAACAATATCAAAAATATATTAAACATATATTTTATTATAAAATAATAAAGAGGTAATCAATTTTTATAAACAACTTTTAAACTTTAAGTTCTTGACCATTAACAAAAAATGTGAAATTAGTTACGATTCTGAAATAAGAATGGTATGGGTTTTCTGTTTGACCATAGTTATAATTTAGTAAATATAATGAGACATATAATAATATCCAAATAATATCAACAAAATGCCAATATACAAGTGCCAAACCATAACCAAGATTTCTTTCTTGACTGAAATGATAATAATATAATCTGTCATGTTGAAAGTTTAAAAATAACATACCAATAATAACGTGAGCTCCATGAAAACCAGTCATTAAATAGAATATAGAACCAAAAACACTATCAGAAATATCAAATAAAAGATGCATATATTCTTCTAATTGCATAATTAAAAACAAATAACCGAATAAAATACAAAGTACAGAATAAAAAATTGAAAGATGCCAATCTTTCATTTTCATCCAATAATGAGCAGCATTACCTAAATAACCAGAAGTGATTAAAACAAGAGTAGCAATTAATGGTTTCTTATACCATATAGACATTTCCAATCCAAAAGGAACAGATCTACCACCTAAAAGACCAGGTAAATGAAAGAATCTATCAAAATATGTCCAAAAAAAACCAGCAAATAATAAAATTTCAGAGACTAAAAATAAAATGAAACCTGCAACTAATGTCTTTCTTACTTTTCTATTATATCTACCAAAAACCATAGATTCTTTTAACATATCAAAAAACCAGCCAAAAACATTATAAATTAATAATACAAGTGAAATAATTAATAATGTACCTGTATGTTCATATTTATTTAGAAATAAAACTAAATAAAACATCATTAGAAATGTAAAACCACATATATAAAAAGGCCAGCGAGTATATGGAATATCATTAAAATAATGATAATATTTTCTTTCATTTACAAACTGTACATCTTCTTCAATATAATTATTAAGAATTTTTCTTTCTTCTTTTTCTAATAAACCTAAGCTATTATAAATCTTATCATTAAGTATATACTTTTTCATTGATAAGTAAATTGAAATAAAATTATAATAGGCTCGTGACCGAAGAAACAATCTAATACAAAAAAATAAATGTCCCGGAGTGGACTTGAACCACCGACACAAGGATTTTCAGTCCTCTGCTCTACCAACTGAGCTACCAGAAATAGTGTAAACATACTACTTACTTATGTAAACTATAAAGTACAAATTTACTGTTAATTATTAATAATAAATGAAGTACATAATAAATAATAAATTATATCTTTATTAAATAATCCATATCTACTATATCAGGTATAACTAAGGATAAGTCATCCTCTTTTTCATTTATGGGTAAAAACTTAACTGTCCGACTAAATGATTCTCTGTTCTTTGATATATAATTTAAAATTTCATTATTAAAATTAACTTTAAATTCAAAAGAATCAGAAGATAAAGCAATTGGAGGAGAAGTGATGTTCTGAACTCTACCAGAACCTAAATAATCACTATTAGCAAAAAGCAATGAAGATTATCAGAACAATTACTATGAGTCATATTTTTAACCCTACACTTATAATAACGATCGACAGTATTTGTTATTACAAATAAATGTTTTTCTGCTTGTATTGATAATTTCTTATATTTCCTAAAAAAATGTAGTTTTCTGGCAAATTAGAAAAAGACTCTTTAGCTCTTTCTAACTCATCAATA
This sequence comes from Haloplasmataceae bacterium, assembly GCA_029240795.1. Lineage (GTDB taxonomy): Bacteria > Bacillota_I > Bacilli_A > Haloplasmatales > Haloplasmataceae > JARDZP01. The sequence goes on from JARDZP010000009.1 coordinate 38,370, forward strand.
AAATGATTCTTCTCTTCTATACTAAGAGTATGTTGAAGAGATATTAAGTGTTGTAAAGGTTCAATTCCTATTCTACCAGATTGTACTGCCTCCATTAACATATTTGTGCAAGAAAAGTTCCTTAATTTCATGTTTAAATCTCCTGTCTCAGATATTACTTGATAATTCTCATAAGAAAAGTTTTCATATTTAACAGTTAACTTAAGCATTTCATGTTTAAAAAGAACGAAGTCAAGAGCTGAACGAGTAGTAGCAAAAGAAACAAAAGAATCAATATTGCTCATATCTTCTATCTTAGGTGTATGTAATTCAAAATTACCTTCATTAAGAGACTCTTTAAAAAAGATTTTTTAGTATTTTTATTCATAGAAAAGAAAAAATAAAAGGTATAATAGATTCGTGACCGAAGAAACAATCGAAATTCTTAAGTAGGATAGAGAAGGATTCGAACCTCCGACAACTTGCATTCCAAACAAGCACATTTGACCACTCTGTCCATAGTTCTTTAAATTTTTCATAAAATTATTTTTAGAATTGCTTATGATAATTGAACTCTTTTGAAGAGTTTCTGAATTTAGAATTAAATTATCTGTTTTATAATAATCCTCAATATTTTCAGATTTAAAATTATAATTAATATAATTAAGATGACTGTAAGAAACAGATAAATTAATATTTTTAAAAAATGAACCTACATTTATATAAGGATAAATATCTATAAATATGTTATTTTTACCTATTAATAACTCACAATTAATAGAAGAAAAAAACAAATTCAAAATATTTTTATTATCCTTAAACTTAGATAATATTTTATATAAGTCATTATTAAAATTTAAAAAAAGCTCTTTAATACTAAAAAATTGAGTTGGAATACTGGAAACTGAAATATTAGTATACTGTGAATATCCTAACATATTACTAAAAAACAATTTTTCCTCAAAAAAAGAAGTAGAAGGAATAATAAAACTAGAAATTTTCTTTATTTTCTCATCTATATTTGTACCATGATAAATAACAGTACTAGCTTGTTTATAATTTTCCTCAGATTCTTTAGAATACTCCATGTTATACATATATAATACACTACCAAAATAGTCATTTTTTTTATAATTATTTACATTAGAAATATCGTAGCCTAAATCAAAGAAAGTTACGGAACTAGAATTAGGCAGTATAGAAGAATAATTTAAATTTATTTTTCTTAGATAATCTAAATGAGAGAACAGACTGTTGTTTATATGAGAACCTACACCATTTATGAATCTGTTAGACTTGCTTAAAAACAAATAATAACTATAAAAATGTTTAGCCTCTAAAATATTAAAAAGAGTAAGACTATTATTAGACAAATGAAAAAAATCATAGTTTAAATTTATATTTGGTCCAATATATGAAATTTTAACATTGTTACCATTATTTAGTTTTAATTTTTTGATACGACTATTTAAAACTGGATTTTCTTTCTTTAAGTTAATGTTATTAAATAGATAAAGATTGTTATTGGAAAACTCATTTAAATTACAGTTTAGTAAATAATTTAATCTAAAATCTGGATTAAAAAGTTCACTTCCTTTATAAGTAATATTATTTATTCCTAAATAAGAAAAAAAGTTATAAATAATGAAAAAATCTAATGCAGAAGTAAAATGGTTACTTAACTCAATATTAACAAATTTTCTTAAATTTTTTTTATAATTTATTAATCTATTTGATAACTCAGAAAAAAAACGTTGGTAACTAATAGTAACTAAAGGTTCATATTTACTAACTCTAAACATAGGATATACAATACGGTTTTTCTTTAGACCTTCATAAGAAAAACGAATTTTATCAGTAATCCATTCCTCATTTAAATAATCATTTCTTTTAGGTAATATACGCATTATTTCATTACCTTTAACATCAACTCTAATATTACTGCCTAAGGAATCAAATATATCTATTGACTCTATACTTTTTAATTCCCAAGCTCTAGCTTTAAAAGCATAACTTTTTGAAGTTAAAGCTCCTACAGGGCACAAATCAACAATGTTACCAGAAAGCTCATCAATAAATGGTTGTTTATAATAACTACCTATCTCAGTCATTTTACCTCTACCAAGAGTTCCTAACATATAATTTCCTACTACCTCTTCAGAAAAACGTACACATCTTGTACAATGTATACAACGAGTCATTATAGTTTTTACTACCGGACCCATAAAAAGATCCTGCACTGATCTTTTTATCTCACTAAATCTACCTCTATCACTACCAAACGTTACTGCTTGATCTTGTAAATCACACTCAGAACCTTGATCACATATAGGACAATCTAATGGATGATTAATTAATAAAAATTCCATTACATTTTCACGTGCTTGTTTAACAAAAAAAGAATTTACATAAATCTGCATTTTTTTCATTATAGAAGTAGCACATGCTATAACAGGTTTAAATGAAGATTTTAACTCTACCATACACATTCTACAATTACCTGCAACAGACAATTTATCATGATAGCAAAAGCGAGGAACACTTATATTCAAAAACTCACAAAACTGAAGAATTGTTAAAGACATAGTACTAGACCAATTATCTACAAATATCTTTTTATCGTTTATTAAAACAAAATTATTAACATCGAAATTTAAATATTTAGGAAATTTACTAATCATATTCGTTAAAAAAAAATAATAATAATTTATAAAAAATAAAATTATCAAGAAAAGAATAGGATTCGAACCTACGATGTATTGGTTTAGCAAACCAACCCTTTAGACCACTCAGGCATCTTTTTGTTTTAAATAAAAACCAAACATAATTTTATACAGAATTAAAAATGGTAACCCCGCATTTTTCTAAAACTCATAAATTTTAATAACTTATTATATTTAAAATCATTTTTTCGAGTACCTTTTTTAAAAAAACGTCTTTTTTGAAAAGCATTTTCTAAGTTTTCTTTTAAATCTTTCTTTATTTTACCTTTAATAAAAAAATAAGAGACAAATAAATTATAAAGAAGAAAAGAACTGTCTACTTTATTATTTTTTTTTAATTTTCTAAGTAGCTCTTTACTACGTATATTTTTAGCGATATTACGCATAGAAAGACTTAATCTCTTATTAAGAGGTGTAATTCTAGGAAATACAAAAGTCTTAAATTTCTTTTTATGTTTAATATACTCAAACATTGGTTGACTATTATAAATAGCCTGAAAAAAAAAAAATATAGGGTTGTTAGTAGTAAACTCTTTTATAAAATAAAGACTGTGATTAAATATATATTCAGCTTTTCCTCTTTTACCTTCTCTAATTAAAAAGCCTATAAATTTAAAGTATAACGAGTTAACATTCCAGTACATATAAAAATGATCTCTATTACTATTACTAACTACTTCAACTAATGATGGTTTAGGGTAATAAAAAATAATATTAATATATAAATTATTAGCTCTGAATTTATTAATAATAAAACTAATATGTCTATGTTGATCATTTAATTTATTAATGTAATAGTTAATTTTGTCTGCATAATTCATACTAATAATAGAATTATTTAAGAATTTTAACTTAATTATTCTTTTTTTCCTATCCATTTTTTTTTTTTTTATGATTTGTTTCTTTTTAATAATATTTTGTTTTACCTTATATTTGTTTATACTTCTTTTCTTATGTTTTTTTTTAAAATATATACCTTTATATTTATTAGAGAATATTTTCAATAATTTGTAAGTATCTTTAAATTGTGACTTCATTTTACCTAAAAACATAAATCTTTTCAAATATAAATAATCTATATTACGAGCCCTACAATCAAGATTTTTTTTACTAAATGATAAACGAGATCTTAAAAATCTAACAAATAATATTTTATTATTTAACTCCTCAAATAGATCTTTATGCACTAAATGTAAATTATCTTTATACTTCTTCTTATCTTTAGATTGAAGTTTTAATTTAATTCTCTTTTTATCACCATTACTAATTTTATTTCTATTCTTCTCTTCTAATTTATTTTTGTAATTACTAGTTTTTTTATCTAACTTTTTTTTCATTTTTCTTTTTTTTTCTTTTTTTTTTAATTCAAGAGCTTCTTGTTTTAAAGATTCTTTTAAATCCTCTTTTTCTTCTTTTTCTTTAATGAACATTTCTGGAATAAGTTTTAAACCACTATAATTGTCAAGTATATTATTTACATAAAGAAAATTAAAATATTTAATGTCTTTGCTTGAAACAAAAACTTTTATGTTTTTAATATAAAAAAAATTATTTGATAAAATAATTTTTTTCTTTTTTTTACCTTTAAATAGTTTTTTTTTATTTAAATAACTAGTGGCATATTTAGTTTGCAACTTATCTTTCAAATACCCAATATGAGATATATTTTTACTCTTGATTAACTTTTTTTTTTTAGCAAAGACACCATTAAAAATATTTCGTTTAGGAGTCTTTTTACAAGTTATATAAGAATATTTTTTTTTTCCTTTAATATATTGAGAAATTGAGTTACTTATTAATTTAAGAGCATTTCTTCTCAACTTAAAAAGATATAAAAAAGGTATACCTGCAAATCTTCTTATAAAATATTTATAAGACTTTCTAGGAAATTTAGATCTATTTTTTTCTCTTCTAAGTCTTTGCTGACGTGACAAAAAAGAATAAAAAGCTTTCCTAGGACTTATAATAAGATATTTAGATTCCTTTTTTAAGTTAATAAAAAAATTAATACTATCCTTATTGTATTTTTCATTTAATTTATTAAAAAACAAATCTGACTTCTTTAAATATATTTGATTTAAAGAGTCGAAATTTTGTTCTACATTAATTAATCTTTCCAATAGCTTTAATCTTAAAATCATTTTTTTGTTTTTATTTTTTTTCTTAGTCTTATATTTTAAAAAAGTACTAAATAATTCGAATTTATCTTTATCACTTAATTTATTAAAAAGTTTATATTTTCTTTGTAATGAATAAAAAAATCTCTCATAAGTAGAACTATAAAATTTTCCGTCTTTTTGTCTGTCTAGTTTATCAAAAAGATAATGAATATATTTTACATATTTCCCTTTTCTTACATTTTCCTTTGTTTTTTTTCTTTTTTTCATTTTCATCTTTTTAACTTTAAAAGCCAGTACTTTTTGTTTCAGTGTTGTCTTAAGAACTTTAGAAAATAAATTTAATTTTTTTATCTTCCTCTCTAAGCCAGAAGTCCTAAAAAGAAGATTCCTTTTTATTTTTCTAAAAGAAGAAATTTTCAAAAAAGATTGAAAAAATTCCTTTCTTTTACTATCAGATAATTTATTAAAATAATTTATTAAATTATTATTAAAGTAATACTTAAATAAGTCATTAAAAAGATTAATTTTGCTATTTGAGATGAAATTATTATATCTATTGTAAAAAATAGTAGAAAAAGGCAAAAGACGAAAAAGATTGAAGTTTCTATTAATATTTTGATTTTTTATATCTTTTAATCTTAAAAATAAATATTTATATTTTAAATAACTATTTAATAAGTTTTCTTTATTATATTTCAAACTATTAATGGAAAAAAAAAACTGATTAAGTTTAAAAGAAAAAATATTTTTATCTTTCTCTTCTGTTTTATTAATTAAATTATTTAAAGTTTCATCAGATAAAGTAGAAAGAGTCAAGTTGAAGATAGAAGTGTTCTGTAGCTTAGAAGTCTGATTTACATTTCTTAACTTACTTACTCTGTCAATCTTTTGCGTAACTGTTTCGTTAGGCAATGTAGGATATTTATCTAATTCTAAGCTAGAATTAACATTAAGCATAGCTATTGCTAAATTTGCCATATCGTTCAAAGCTTGAATATTTTTTTCTTCTTTTTCTTTTTCTTCTCTTTTTTTTTTATAATCTTCAGGTTTAAGGTATTTAGAAGTTTTATTTGAAGTAAATTTCTTTTGAGACTCGAATTTTTTGAACATAATTATTTTTTTTTAAAAAATTATCTAAAATGGATATCTAAATGAATAATAAAATAAAAGAATAAAAATATAATATAATCATTGTGATTGGAATTAAAGTTTTCCAACCTAATTTCATTAATTGATCATATCTATATCTAGGAAAACTAGCTCTTACCCATATAAAAATAAAAACATGAATAGAAACTTTTATTGAAAAAGCAAAGAAAGAAGGAAGAAAAGCTAAACCAATTGGTGACAACCAACCTCCCCAAAAGAAAATAGAAGCTATACCGCTCATTAAAATAATATTACTATATTCACCTAAGAAAAACAAAGCAAATGCAATAGAAGAATACTCTACATTATAACCTGCAACTAATTCTGCTTCTGCTTCTGGCAGATCAAATGGTGCACGATTTGTTTCAGCTAAAGCTGAAATCATAAAAATGAAGTACAAAGGAAATAAAGGAAATATAAACCAAACATATTCCTGAGCTAAAACAAAGTCAATTAAGTTAAAACTACTAGACATTATTATCATAGTAACAAAAATAAAACTAATTGTTACCTCATAGGAAATCATTTGAGCTGCTGAACGCAAACCACCTAAAAAAGCATATTTGGAATTACTAGACCATCCTGAAAAAATAATACCGTAAACACCTAAAGAAGATATAGCTAATAAATAAAGACTAGAGTAAGAGAAATCTAATAAAGATACTGATTCTCCGAATGGAATAACTAGCCACAAAATAATACTTGTAAAAAATGTGAAAACTGGAGCAAAAAGAAAAATAAAAACATTTGAATGACTTGGTATGATGATCTCTTTTAAAAATAGTTTTAAACCATCTGCTATTGGCTGTAAAAGACCAAAAAGTCCGACTACGTTAGGACCTCTTCGTCTTTGAATACTACTCATAACTTTTCTTTCTAACAATGTAGTAATAGCAATACTAAGTAGTAAAAATATAAGATTTACTAAAACTAAAGATAAAGCATATATTAAATACTCATTATAAAAATAGATATTCTTAATATATTCAAAATATAGGTTATAATTGAACATGAGTTTAAAAGGAAATAAATAAAAGATGTGAACGTAAGTGTCACATAATAATTTATAAAAAGTTATAAAAAAGTGACTCCTACAGGATTTGAACCTGTGTTAACACCGTGAAAGGGTGATGTCCTAGACCACTAGACGAAGGAGCAAATATAATTATTATTACTTGCATTATACTTATATTCTATTTATATTCCCTTCTATATCGCTTGGGTCGGAATAAAAATCTATTAGAACAAAATAAGGAATACAATCATAATTGTAAAAAGTGCAATAGCTTCTGTTAAAGCGAAACCAAGAATAGCATAGTTAAATAAAGTTTTTACGATGCTTGGATTTCTTGATGTAGATTCTAATGAAGAACTAAAAATTGTACCAATACCTATACCAACTCCACCTAAAGCAATTGTAGCTAATCCTGCTCCTACCATTTTAAATTCAACGATCATATTTGTAAAAAAATTAATTTTATTACTATTAACTAGCAAGTGCAACAAAAAGATCTAGTCATTTAAGCAAGCCTTTAAAGACATAAATACAGATTAAAAATATCTATACAGTAAAAGTACTTAGCTTCAGAAAAAAATAAATAAAGGTAACCAATTATAAATAATTTATTATATAAGCAATCAAGTTATATTTTTAATAATCAATTAAATGATTATAGAATAAATAAAAAAAAGATAAATGGTCTATAAAAAAAATTATCGGGTTTTTTAGTATTTATAAGCTGATTGCTCACGCAATATACACTTTAAACCTAAAGGGCGGTAATCTGCCGCTACCCTCAAAGAAAACGAAATCCTGAAACTTCTTGCTTAGATGCTTTCAGCAATTATTTTCACGTATGTAGCTACCCAACGATGCAAAAATTACAATTGGTAAACAATGGATACGCTCTTTTCAGTCCTTTCGTACTAAAAAAGAGTTGGGATCTATTTTCTAATAATTCACAGTAGATAGGGACCGAACTGTTTCACAACGTTCTGAACCCAGCTCACGTACCACTTTCATTAGCGAACAGCTAAACCCTTGGAACCGCTTTCAAGCT
>JARDZP010000067.1 GCA_029240795.1 Haloplasmataceae bacterium
ACCTCTTATTTTCTACTTTTATTTAAATAACTATCTAATTTTCTTATACCTTCCATAGTACCAAATGAAAAGATAATATCATTTGGTAAGATGTTATCTGTGCCTTTAGGCATAAATAAGTCATTTATTCTTTTGATTAATATAATATTTGTATCAAATTTTTTAGGCGTATCAAGCTCAGCAATACTCAGGCTTTTAAACTCACTATTTACTCTTATTTCAACTACATTATATTCGTTACTTACATTGAAATAATCGATAAAATTAATCGCAGCAACCTTATTTGCTAATCTTTCACTTGCTAATTGTAGTGGAGAAATAAAATCAGTTGCTCCCATTTTTTTTAAAACAGGTTGGTATTTATTATCATCTAATCTAACTGTTATTTCTTTGATATTCATAGAACTAAGAATTAAAGTAGTAATAATAGTTTTTGATAAATTTATTGGTAAATCTTGACCAAAAGCTACGATTGCATGATCAATATTTTTTAATCCAGCTTCTTTTAAACTACTTTCATTAGTAGAATCACATACAACAACATTTGAAGTAAAATCAGAGGCCTTACTTACTGCCTTAACATCGTTGTCAATTGCGATTATTTCAACATCTAATTTACTTAAGCATTCTACAAGTTTAAGTCCAAATCTTCCAAGTCCTATAATTGCTATATTCTTCTTCATGTACATCACCTATCCTATAATTATATTTTCTGCTAGATATTCAACGGAACTATCACTGGGTTTATTCCAATTTTTATTCCATAAACTAAAAATCGTAAGTGGTCCTAACCGACCAAAAAACATCATAAAACAAAGTAATAATTTTGAAATCGGAAATAAATAAGGAGTAATACCCATTGATAATCCAACTGTCGCAAATGCAGAGGTTGATTCAAATAAAATATTTGTAATCGAAGCTTGATAATTTGGATTATTTTCTTCAAGAATTAATAGTATAGTACTCACAAATAAAACACTCGTTAATGCTAAAAACGCTAAAATAAATGCTCTCAATTTACTATCATCATTAATTTTTCGATTATATGTCAAAGTTTTTTTACCAGTGGCAAACCCAATAATCGTTTTATATATTGTATATACTGTTGTAGTCTTAATACCTCCACCAGTAGAACCAGGGGATGCACCTAAAAACATTAAGACAATAACAATTAATATACTTGCACTTCTAAATGTATTAAAATCTACGGTAGAAAAACCAGCTGTTCTAGTCGTTACACTTGTAAAATAAGCTTGTAACCACGTGATATTATTTTGTTCAATGATTTTTATCATTAAAAAACCACTTATTATGAGTATGATTGTCATTTTAACTACTATTTTAGAATGAGTCGTTAATTTACTCCATTTTCTTTTGTTAAGTAAATCATGTATGACAATAAAACCTAAACCACCAAAGATTATTAGGAAAGTAGTATTAATATTTAATAAGAGATTATCTTTATAAGGTATTAAATTAGTGGTATATCCAAGAATGTCAAACCCACAATTATTGAAAGCTGATATTGCATGAAATACACTGATACCAATAACACTCCAAAAAGGATAATCACCCCAAAAGACGATTAAATTTACTAAGAAACCTATAAATTCAATTGTTAATGTTGTTTTTACAATTGATTTTACAAGTCTTATCAATCCAGCAATTGAATTTTGATTTAAAGCTTCTTTTATTAATAAGCGTTCACTGATTCCGATTTTGACATTAAAAAATGTTAAAACATAAACAGCGAGTGTCACAAATCCTAAACCGCCAATTTGAATTAATAAGGCAAGGATTATTTTTCCAAATGGTGTGAAATTTAATCCAATATTCAAAATTGGAACTAAACCAGTTACGCATACAGCTGAGGTAGAAATAAAAAACGAATCAATCCATGTTAATGTTTGATCTTTTGGGATTGAGATAGGTAATTTAAGTAGAAATGTCCCTGTTAGTATGACAATAAAAAAACTTAAAGCTATTAAAATTGCAGGTGACATAGGTTTTCTATTCATATTTTTGTACAATTTAATCATTCTCCATTATCTGCATTTGTTATTTTGACCATTTTATAACCAACACCTATATGTGTTTCGATATATTTTTCTTTAACACTTTCAATTTCTAATTTTTTTCTTAAAGTAGCTACAAAGACGCGGAGGGAAGGTATGTCACTCTCTAAATAATTTACCCATACTTCTTTTAAAATAGTTCGATGAGTTAATACTTTTCCAACATTTTTACTTAATAAGATTAAGACTTTATATTCAATTGGAGTTAAATGAATTTCTTCATTTCCAACTTCAACAGTACCTGCATTATAGTCGATTTTTAAATTACCATTAGTAAAAATGGGATCATTTAATGTTATATCATTATTATTTCTTCTTAATGCCACTCTTATTCTCGCCATTAATTCATCAATGTTAAATGGTTTTGTCATATAATCATCAGCTCCAGCGTCAAGTGCTTCAATTTTTTCAAGATATTCCCACCTAGCGCTAACTACAATAATTGGACACTTTGACCATAATCTAATTTTTTTAATTATATCTATTCCATCAATATCAGGTAGACCTAAATCTAAAATGATAAGATTAGGTTTAGTTAATGTGTAATTTAAAGCTTCTTCACCCGAATATGCCATAATACATTGATAAGAATTGGCTTCAAGAGTAGCTTGAATAAATTTAGTTATGGAGATATCGTCCTCAACTATTAAAATCGAGTTGTTCATTTATAGTAACCTCCACTCTTGGTATTGTAAATTTGAATACAGTTCCTTTAGGAATATTATCCTCTGTAATGATAGTACCATTATGTGCTTCAACGATCATTTTACATAGCGCTAAACCTAATCCAAGACCTCTTCTTTTTTTATCAAGCGAGAAAAACATTTCAAACATATGTTGTTTATTTTCATCACTTATTCCATCTCCATCATCAGAAATCGAAAATAAAACAAAATCCTGAATAGATGAAGCCGAAATACATATTTTTTTACCACTATTCGAATGATATATAGCATTATTAACTAAATTTATAATTACTTGGACAATTAATTGCACATCAGCATTAACCATCAGTAAATTATCTATTTTATCTACATACAATTCTTTATTGGTATCTTGTTTATGAATATGTTTTAAAGCTTCGTCGATAATTTCATCAACAAGTTGAGGTTCTTTATTTATCACAATTTTTTCATTCTCAAGTTTAGACAGAAATAACAAATTTTCAACCATATTTGTAAGCCATATAGAATCATCGTATATTTCAGAAACTAAATCGTTTACTGTATTTTCTGTAAATTTATTTGATAATATTGATTTAGCACTACCTGTTATACCTGTTAAGGGAGTTCTTAAATCATGAGACAAAGCTCTAAACATATTAAGTCGATATCTTTCATTTTCAAATTGAATCAATGCTTGATTTTTCGCTTCATTTAATTTGAATCTTTCAACAGCGATTGCTACCTGGTTAATCATCGCAGTTAATAAAGATTTTTGTTCTCTATCTAAATTATTGATCTCTGAAATGTATATGATTGAGACAATCCCTTTTTCAGAATATAGAGGTATAAATGAACCATTGTTTATATCCAATTTAACTTTACTTTCTAATACTTGATTTATTTGGTTATTTTCATTAATTTCAAAATAATTAAGTTTATTTATTGAATCATTACATAAATAGGCTAACAATATTGATCCATTATCATTTAATAAATAAAATTTAAATGATGTTTGAATTAATTTGTATATTTGCTTTTGTGCCACATGTATCATATCTTCAAGATTATTCGCTAGATTAATTGCTTGATTTAATTCAAATAAAATACTGGTTCGGTAAGAATTAGTAACAGCTTTATTTGCTTGTAGTTTTACTTGAGTCGTTAAAGTACTAGTAACTATTGCGACTATAAGCATGATAATTAAAGTGATCGTATTATCGATTTTAGCAATTTGAAATGAGTTTTTAGGTTCTGAAAATAAAAAAGTATATATAAGTGCCCCAAAAATCGATCCTACAATTCCATATATTTTTCCATTTGTTTGTGTTGAAATAAGTAATACTCCAAGTATATAAAAGAAAACAATATTTACCTCATTAAAATTTAATAATTTTTCGATTATAAATCCGGATAATGTACAAATTAAAATAATCAGTAAGGTAAATAAAATATCTTTTTTATTTATTTTATAATGATGTTTGGGATAACTTTTATAACTTTTACTTTCAGTAACACTTTTATTTGGGATAATATAAATCTCTACATCAGGTAAATAATTCAAGATTTTATCTACTAATCGTTTTGGTCTTTTAAGATATCTACCTTCATTTGTATGACCTATGATGATCGTTGTTATATAACTTACTTTAGCATATTCAGAGATTTGATATGCTATATCATCACCATATGTAGTGACAATATTAGCTCCTGCTTCTTCTGCAATTTTAACATTGTTATTTAATAGCTTTTTGCTTACTTTGTCTAATTTATCTGTATATTGAGTTTCAACATATAGAGCTGTTAAACGTGCATTCTTTTTATTAGCCAATTTAATCGCAGACCTTACAACTTTTTCATTAGAAGGAGCAGAATTTAAGCAAACTAAGATATGTTCTTTTATATCATCTGACAACATTTTATTTACTCCTTTATAATCACATAGTTATTATAACACATACTTTATATCGCAAATATTAAGATTGTATTAAGATTGTTTTAATTTATTTTTACATTTTTATCGAGTTTTATTATCTAAATTAAATCAAAGAGAAATTATATTGATTGGCTTCACATATATAATTAAACCTATTTATTTAAATGAATAGCTGATTATTAAAGTGGTTAAGACATATGAATGATTTTATAAAAATTAAAATCACCAATTAGGTGATCAAAAATAACAATTTACTTAATGTTTAAATATACAAAAAAAGCACAAATTATGGTTTTATTAAGTATCTCAACATACAAAATAATACAATAATAAGGAACTTTACAATGAATAGAATATCAAATAAAATCAAATTAAACAAGTACCTAAATGTAAATTTTACAGGTGGTAATTTAACAAGTGACGCTGGACCTTTATTATATAAAGAATGAGATAAAATATCATTTAAGTGATAAGATCATTTAAAAGATTTATCAACAAATAAGTGGATATCATACAGATGAATGTGCTGATGACCTTAAAAATGATGTATTATTTAATACCCGAATTGTATAATTAAATCAGACAAATAGAATAAATCCAGTAATAAATTTTTGAAAAATTTATTCAATGTTATCGAAAAAAAAGTAAAAACTTTACTCTTTAATTCTTATGAATCAATTTCTTTTCATTTTTCCATAGTTTATTAATATTGAAAAATGCTTCCCAGATAATTTGGGAGGCATTTTTTATTTTAAAATAATTTTGATTATTGCGATTAGATATGCGATTTTGTTTATAAAATCTATTTTTTTTCGCAAATCTGTGCGTTACATGAAGTTTAATCTTACTAATATATTTACTTTTTATTGACTGGTACTTCACAGCCATCATCGGTACAAATTCCAGCTTCCGTAGTATTTATTTTTTGTAAAGTTGATTTATGATTTTCTTCTTTCCAAACTTTTTGTAAAGTATCGGTAAATACTTGTAATGGTTGAGCCCCTGATATCGCATATTTTCGATTAAAGACAAAGAAAGGTACACCTTCAACACCTATTTCTCTAGCTTCTGTAATATCAAAACTTACTTGACTATTAAATTGATCACTATTTAAGATGGAATCTGCATCATCTAATCCAACTTCTTTAGCTAGATTAATCAGTGTATCATGTTTGCCTATATGTAAAGATTCAGTAAAGTAGGCTTTAAAAAGCCTTTCATTTAATTCTTTTGCCTTACCTTTTGTTTCAGCATATTTAGCTAATCGATGTGCATCAAAGGTATTAGTATATTTCATTTGATCATAATTATATTTTAAGCCAATGTTAGCTGCTTGCAATGCCAAATTGTCATTCGTTTTTTTAGCTTGTTCTATAGACGTTCCATATTTTTTCGCTAAAATTTCATGAATTGTTAATTTTGTATCCAATTTAGCATCTGGATCTAACTGAAAACTTTTAAAAATAACTTCTACTTGATCTTTATGTTGAAAAGCTTTTATTGCTTCTTCTAATCTACGTTTCCCAATATAACAAAACGGACATATAAAATCTGACCATATTTCTATTTTCATTGAATTCACCTTAGTTATATTATAACACTTTTAACTTATTTCATTAAAAATAATGCATCTGCAATTTTTACGAAACCAACACTTTTAGATTATGAATAGAAGCATAAAGCATCATTTATATAATCACATTCCCAAATTGATTTGTGATTAACTGATAATTAAAAATCTATTTATCTATATTAATATTTTAAAAAATAAAAAAAAAGATATCGTATTTCAATAATTATATTTATTACTTTACTTCAAGCCAAAATAACGATAAAATAAAATTACTAATTGGAGGGATAATATGTCAAATTTAGATGAATTAATAAAAAACAGTAGATATGCACATAAAGAAATGAAAGCTAATTTGGAAAATGATGCTGAGACACGCTGGCTAAATAAAAAAGTATATGAATCAAGACAATTATATCAGGGAGATCGTATTGAAAATGTAGAGCTAATCGGTACAGGTACTTTAGAGATAAGTAAGGATATTGATGGTAAAAATAATTTGTTACTTACAGTAAATACGAAAGTAGAAAATGTAAATCCTCGCCCTTCAGCAATTATAAAAATTAAATTAAATCGTGAAGATTTAAGTTTATATAATCGTATTTCTCTGTGGGTTTATCCTAAAGCAACAGGATATCAAAATTTCTATTTTCATTTTAATATTGGAAATAACGGTAACGAACAAGTACATGCTCCTAGCCTTGAACCCAATGTGTGGAATCATGTTATTTGGGAAATCAAAGATATAGAACGCGATTGTGTTAATTATATCAGTATTAATCCTGGATTAATGGGTTGCCCACCAGAAGCAGAACCAACATTACGCGTTTTTGTTGGAGATATAATTGCTGAAAAAGTAGATGTAGATTATGATGAAGGTTGGATGTTAGATGAAAGAATCGCATATTGTCATAGTGGTTATTTTACTAATGCAAATAAAGTTGCATTGACACAACAAGCAAATAATAATGTCTTTAGAATCTATAATAATTTAAATGAAGTAGTCTTCATTGGAAAAGTAGAGAAGGTTATAACTGACTTTGGATCTTATTATAAAATGGATTTTTCAGAATTTAAAAAAGATGGTGAATACTACTTACAAATAGATGATCGAAGAACTCATAATTTTCTTATTAATGATACACCTTTCGCTTCAGCTACGTGGAAAAGTATTAACTTTTTACGTATGCTTAGATGTGGTGAAGATGTACCAGGAGTTCACAGTCCATGTCATTTAAATTGTAAATCAGTACATTCGGATGGAAGAAGCGTTCCTAACTATGGAGGTTGGCATGATGCTGGTGATGTATCTCAGTTTGAGATATGTACTGCGGAAATGGCTCATGCAATCTTAGATTTAGCTGATAAAGTAAAAGATATTGAATTAAAGGAACGTTTATTAGAAGAAGGACGAGTAGGAATCAACTGGTTACTTCGCACACGTTTTGGCGATGGTATGCGGGCACTCGCTGTTACTTACTCCATTTGGCGTTCCAATATTCTAAAACCCGATAATAAAACCGTATTAAGTTGTGTTGCAGAAAATGGTCCGTTTGAAAATTTCTGTGCAACTGCCGCACTTGCTGTAGCCGCAAGATTATATAAAGAAGAAGATCCAATATTTGCTGATTGGTGTTTACGAGCAGCTACCGAAGATTTTGAATTTGCGAAGGTTGGATATGAACAAGGAATACACACTAAACGTTGGGGACCAAATATCGATTCACAGGTTTGTGGAGAAGGAATTCTTGCCGCATGTGAATTATATGAACTAACTAAAGATGAGTTATACATAACCATCGCAAATGAGTATGCTAACATAGTTCTATCATGTCAACAAAGTATAATGCCTGATTGGGAAATACCAATTAGAGGATTTTTTTACGAAGATCCAAATCATACTAAATTACTTACATATGAACATAGGGGGCATGAACAAACACCAGTCCAAGGCTTAGCACGTTTATGTGAAGTTGCTCCAAATCATGCTCATTATGATAATTGGAAAAATGGTCTTGAACTCTATAGAGAATACATACTAGAAACATTTAATAAAACAGAACCATATGGTTTACTTCCTGCTCATGTGTATGATGTAAATAAAATAAATATGGCTCGTTTTACGGTACCAAGTACTTACGGGACACAGGAAAAAGCCTTTGAAGATTTAAAAAATCAAATAAGGACTGGTTTAAAATTAAATGAAGGTATTTATTTAAGAAGATTTCCGATTGCTATTCAACGTAGAGGCTATCACGCTACTCTTTTAAGTAAAGCAAAAGGTATAACATCAGTAGCTAAAGTTCTTAAAGATAAAAAATTGCAACAAATAGCTATTGATCAATTAGAATGGATTTTAGGCAAAAACCCATTTGCCTCTTCAACCATGTATGGTGAAGGACATAATTATCATCCGCTTTATGTAGCTTTCTCAAAACAACTCGTTGGAGCACTTCCAGTAGGAATTAAAACTTTAGGTGATCATGATGCACCCTATTGGCCAACTATTAATAACGCTGTTTACAAAGAAATCTGGGGTCATACTACTGGTAAATTTCTCTGGGTTTTAGCTGATTTATGCGAATAAAGTTTAAGTATCACTCTATTAAATAAGGAATAAATAAGTAAACTAATAAAATGCGAATTGAGTCATTTCAATTCGCATTTTATATTTATTTTAAAATCTTTCTTCTTATTATTTAACTCAGCTTTAGAATGTATAAAGTTCTATAATCATTTTTGTTATTTCTTGTAGGCTTTTTACTTCTATGCAGTCTGCAGCTTTATCAATTTGTATAGTTTTTCTGTTATACCAAATAGGAACCATCCCTGCTTTTTTTGAACCTTCGATATCATATTTATAACTATCGCCAATAAACCATATATTCTCTGGATTAATCCCTAATTTTCTTTGTGCTAAATCAAATAAAATTTTGTTAGGCTTACGTAAACAATAGTCACAACTAGAAATTATAAATTCAAAATTTTGATAAAGGTTATTCCCTTCGAGTTCATATATTAATGTCTCTTTAGAAAATGTTGAGTTGCTAAGTGCACCGTATTTTATATTATACGAACTCAATGTTTTAAATAAATCTTGAATGCCTTCGCTCGGCTTACTTTTATAAGTATATTTACAAAAAATCTTTTCTATCTCTTGAATGTCTACTTTAAACTGTATATTAAAGTATTCATATAATAATTTTTGAAAACTCTTAAAATTAATTTCTAAATTAAATTCATCACGTTTATCAAAAGTCTCCTTAGTCAATTTAAGTGCAAACTCTTGTATTTGTTCAGCTGTTACCTGGTGTGGATTATCTGAAACTTCTAAAATTTTTTTAATACCTTCAATTGGATTATTGTGAACATGTTCAATAATTGTATCTCCTATATCAAATAGTATTCCTAAAGGTTTATTCATAAAGTACTCCTTTCTTTTTTCTACTATTTTCAATTTAATATATCACTCCAAAGAAAAATACACTGTAAAAATAACAGTGTATTTCAGTAATTATATTTTATTATTAATGATTTCTCCATTTTGCATAGACAGTTTTACTAGCAAAACGATCATCATTAATTCCAGTAATAAGTTTGCCACCATCATTATAATTATCATACCATCCCTCAAATACATATCCATCTCTATGTATTTTTGGTAATGAAACATGATCTCCAACTAAATATTTTACTTTTAAAATAGATGAGTTGGTTGTATCAGCTATTTTTTCTTTTACTCCTGCACCGCTATAATCACCTGTTTTAGGCCATACTAGATGGAATCTAGTAACGAATAATGAATTTAATTCCCAACGGACTTGGGCTTCTAAACCAAATTTTCCATTTACAAAATCAAATCTTGAACGCAATTCTTCGTCGTTTTTCTTTAATGAACGTAAGTAATTAATTAACCACATCCACTTTTTATTATATTTTTCAACAGCAAAGAATTTATTTAAGTTGCCATCAAAACTTATTTTACAAAATTCTGAAACTGGTCCATGTCCTGTCATTCTCTCAGTAGTTTTTCCAACTTTAATGCCAACTACATTTGAAAAATCATTTAAAAAATCTGTATATAAATCATCAAAAGTAGCATAACCATCATTAGAATGGAAGAAAGTATGAGTAGCCCATCTAGCATAATACTTCACATCATTAGTTAAGTCTTTAGATATATATTTTACAACATCACCGTTAAAATTAGCGTTGTTATACCATCCAGCAAACTCATAACCTTCTCTTTTAGGTTTAGGAAATCTTAAATTAAGACTTGGGTTTACTGCATAGGGCGTTTCATAAAGATCTGGACAGTTTTGTAACATATATAATATTTTTTCATCTCTTACTTGTGGAGCTTCAGGACTCTTTTTTAAATCTTCAACTGTAGTATATTTGAAAAATTTTGCTGTATCAACTAATGATGCCCAACTGTTTGCAAAGAAGTCTGATGCATTTGGTTCCATACATTGTTCAATTTCTCTCCATAAAGCAAAAAAATGAATTAAGTGAGGAATTAAATTAACATATTTATTCTTACTGTAACAATATCCAATAAAATAATCAGTAGGTTGATCTTCTACTTTTCCTCCTACCACTTCTTTTAAGAAATACTTACCTGCTAAGTTTCCAACAAGATAGGGTGCAGATGTGATAAAATCAGTTAATGCGATTGTTTTTAATTCAGTGTCATAATGTTCATTTACGAAAATGTATAAGTCTGTTAAGAACTCTTCTTTAACTTCGTCTTTTGGTGCAAAGTCCCCACTATTTAAATCATAATATATTTTTATTTCCATAATTTATATCTCCTTTATAATTATCGACATAATTATAACATTATTAACATAATTTAGCACATAATTTATCATAATATTTCTCATTTATTTGAGTCATCTAAAGAGTTGTTTATTAGCTTAAAATAAATTATTAAACAAATAAAAAATGTAAATAAGTAAAACTTTTTTCATTTTATTATTTATGATTATGCTTCCACATTAAAAAACGATAACGAATGAAACAACCTATTAATGAGATACCTGCAGAGAGAAATTCTAATATGCTAAAAAGATAACCTAATACAACAACATTTAAATAGAAAAATATAATCGATAGTCCTAAACATATTGTGACAATCCACTGATTAAATAATTGTTGTTCTTTATCTTCTTGTAAATATTGATTCAATATTTTTATGAACATGTTCATTGTTTTAGTATTTTGTTGTTTAATTTAAATATATCTTCTGTATTTCAGCAACAAGTAGTATAATAAAAGTAACTAAAATTATTAATCCTAATTCTGAAAACGTGAATTTATACCCAGCATTAAAGGGTGTTTTTAATATAATAAATAACTAATTAGGATAGGGTGTAACTATTGAA
>JARDZP010000156.1 GCA_029240795.1 Haloplasmataceae bacterium
TAACGATTTCGGGAACTGAACACACTCCAAAATTGATGTGGCAATTTTAAAATTTCTTTCATTTGATCTCCTTGGTATGGCAAATATACTTCATCTCATAGTAATCTATTTTAACATTTAATGTCGATTAGACGCAATGTTTAATTCATATTAATTATAATTTTGAAAAAATTTTATATAGGTGAGAAAGATAAGAAAAGGATCAATCAAAACTATTTATCAATACTATTTATCATTACTATTTAATGTGATTGAAATGTCATTTTCCAAAAAAGAAAAGACGCGCTGCATCCTAACTAAAATAAATAGTTTTGCAACACGCCCATATGAATATTACCATTTCTTATATTATCAATCAGTGTATTCCCTTCTACTCAAAAAAAGTTAGAACACTTCCATCAATTGTTGTAACGGAACACGTCTTTCCACCCCAAGGTTCTGTCTTCACATCTGTTATTTGATTCCAGCCATTCCTTTTTACAAACCGATATAATTGTTCAACACCTTGTATCAGCATAAAGCCTACCATTATTTGCAATGGTTCCCCCTTAAACATATGAATTCCGGTGAATGGTGCAATATGAAGAGCTTCAATCTCAATAGGAATATTATTTACACAACCATAGGTTCCTCCACCATTTTCCTCTCTAGCTTCAATCTGACCATACCAACCAAGCATTTCTTTAAACCAATTTAAAGTATTATCCATATCATTGGTGTAATACACTGCTCCTGTTTCTTTTACCACATAACCTCTTTCACTAAAATCGCTCATAATTGCCTTTCCTCCAGATAAATTTAATTTTACGGAAATAGGTGAGAATGTGTTTAAATTAGTATGATTTCTTCTAGCATCTGATGGTGTTACTCCATGAAATCTTGTAAAAGCTCGGGTAAAACTTTCATTTGATTCATATCTATATTTCACAGCTATATCCAGTATATTCATATTAGTATCAATTACATCATAACCTGCCAACGTCATTCTGCGATTTTTAATATATTCACTTACTGTGCAGTCGCAAACTACGGTAAACATTTTTTGAAAATAAAATTGTGAGGTAAATATTTTATCAGCCAACATCCCAATCTCTAAATCTTCCCTAATATTAACTTCAATGAAATTTATAGTTTGTTGAATATTTGTCATCCAGTCCACATTATCACCTCCTTACAAGCTTTATAATAACGAATTCTCTTTCTTAATTCTTGATAATCTATGCACAAATTTGTTCAAATAACAAAAACAACTTAGATTATTTCTTACAGATTATTCTAGCATAAGTATCTTATATCAACAATCTATACTTATATTCTGATCTTTTCCCTATCGCATTAAGCTTTATTAGCCATCGTAACTTTAAAGGGTAATAATTGTAAAGACTTTTTTATTAATATAAATTTTATTTTTGTATAAACATTTTAACTTGTAATTTTTTACATAAAAGTTATAATGGTAAAAAATATATATTACTTTTGCATTTAAGTAAGTATTCAATTAAAGATACAGAAAAGAGGTAAAATGAAAAAAGTATGGATGAAATCCACTATAAGTATTTTATTGTTATTTGTTGGCTTCCTGATAACACAAATGATTATTACTTTTATGTACCGTGTATTTCCAATTTTAGTAGAAGTGATACCCACTCCATTGCAGTCACTAATAATGAAATTAACTCCACTTCCCCCAGCTATTATATTATGGCATTTCATAGAACGCAAACCACTATGTAAAATGGGATTGTCAATGCGTGGAAGTTCTAAAAACTTTCTGTATGGCTCTCTATTGGGTCTTATTTCGACAACAGTGATTGTCTTGTTACTATACTTATTCGGAACAATTAAGCTGAACTCTACTAGCGCAATTTCATCTTTTAGTACATATTTAATATGGCAACTACTATTAAACTTTGGAACTGCGATTGGTGAAGAAGTTATGTTCCGAGGTTATGTTACAGGCGTTTTGAACCGTTTTCATAATGCTGCTATCTCTTTCTTATTGCCATCAGTATTATTTTCATTACTTCACTTTTTAAATAGCGGTTATCAAATTGTAGGTGCAGTTAATACATTCCTAGTAGCCATATTATTTACTTATATGACATATAAGACCGATAGCTTATGGATGGCGATTGGATATCATTTTGTATGGAATTGGTCATTATCAGGGTTATTCAGTTTAAATGTAAGCGGCGGTGGTCAAGGAAATGGTATATTCGGCTTTATCACTGTCAAAGAATCTATCTTAGGTACCTTGTCCTACGGACCTGAAGGTGGTTTGTTATGTACTTTTGTACTTATTTCAATATTTCTTTTGGTCTATAAGATTCACAATAAAGCAGTGCAGTATGAAGTATGCCATATGGAGTTTCCCGAATTGCCTCATCATTTTCTCACAAAATGAATTAATTTTTCTATCTATTTAAAAAATAGACTTGAATCCATCCTACTTAAGATCATATATAATCCCCAAAAAGGGGGTGTTGTTTTAAAATAACGGTTTTTTTATACACCATCTTGTTTCAAAGTAAACAGTTTATGCTAAAACCTATTCCCTAAAAGTATCTATATAAGTAATCGGTTTAACGCAAGTCCTTAAATATAATATTGTCAATTTAATAGAATAGAAACTTTAACAAATAAATCTTATGGGAGGTGAATTTATATGGGTGATACTAAAAAATCTAACGATAAACTAACTATTATAATTAATGACAAATACTTAAAAACTTGTTTTCCATATCGTGTACCTCTTCACTATGATTCAGACGAACTTTTTGTCGGGGCAATAAAACAATTAATTGATAGCGGTAAATCATGTAAGTTTCTTGGATTTAATGAACTAGGTCGCCATGTTGTGGTACTTGATGGTATTAAATACTATAGTGGCAAAGGATTATGTGACATAGAAACACTTAATTATTTGACATTTGTTATCGTTAATGACGCAGAACATGATTTCTCAGAAAACTTTTTTACCATTAGAGCAAAAGATATATTAGATTTACTTAATAAATACTGATTTAGTAATTAATTTATTTATATTTGCATGCTAAAATAGTAAAATCCCTGTATATGAAAAAAACACTATGAAAGATTG